>NZ_CBDKZX010000010.1:0-96982 GCF_965301105.1 Kluyvera sp. | reverse complement strand
TGCCGCTGCTGCTGACCCAGGGGATCGTCCTGTTCCAGGATACCTCGCTGGTGTACGTTCTGAGCCTCGCAGACTTCTTCCGTACCGCCTCAACCATTGGTGAGCGTGATGGTACCCAGGTCGAAATGATTCTGTTCGCAGGTTTTGTCTATTTTGTGATTAGCCTTAGCGCTTCGCTGCTGGTCAGCTACTTGAAGAAAAGGACCGTATAATGATTACCCTGAAAAATGTCTCTAAATGGTATGGTCACTTTCAGGTGCTGACCGACTGCTCCACGGAAGTGAAAAAAGGCGAAGTGGTGGTGGTATGCGGGCCGTCCGGCTCGGGCAAATCCACCCTGATTAAAACCGTTAACGGCCTGGAACCGGTGCAACAGGGTGAAATCCTGGTCAACGGTACGAAGGTGAACGACAAGAAAACGGATTTGGCACAGCTGCGTTCGCACGTCGGCATGGTGTTCCAGCATTTCGAACTGTTCCCGCACCTGTCGATTATCGAGAACCTGACGCTGGCGCAGGTCAAAGTGCTCAAGCGCGACAAAGCCGCAGCCCGCGATAAAGGTCTCAAGCTGCTGGAGCGCGTTGGCCTGTCTGCGCATGCCAACAAGTTCCCGGCGCAGCTCTCCGGCGGCCAGCAGCAGCGCGTGGCGATCGCTCGTGCGCTGTGCATGGATCCGGTGGCGATGCTGTTTGACGAACCAACGTCGGCGCTCGATCCGGAAATGATTAACGAGGTACTGGACGTGATGGTCGAGCTGGCGAACGAAGGGATGACCATGATGGTGGTGACCCACGAAATGGGCTTTGCCCGTAAAGTGGCGAACCGGGTTATCTTTATGGACGAAGGCAAAATCGTCGAAGATGCTGAAAAAGAAGCGTTCTTCGCCAATCCTAAGTCGGAGCGTGCCAAAGACTTCCTCGCCAAAATCCTGCACTAATCTTCCCGGCGCGCACTCGGCAGAGTGCGCGCTCCATCACGCTTTAACGCATCCCCTCTCGTTCATTCCACTAGCAAGCCTTACCCTTGTCACAAAATAACGCGAACAAGGAACTGCTATGGCACTGCCGATTATTCTTGATTGCGATCCGGGTCATGATGACGCGATTGCAATCGTCCTCGCTCTGGCTTCCCCTGAGCTTGAAGTCAAAGCTATCACCTCTTCCGCGGGTAACCAGACGCCGGACAAGACTCTGCGCAACGTCCTGCGTATGCTGACGCTGCTGAAGCGCCCGGATATCCCGGTGGCTGGCGGCGCGGTGAAACCGCTCATGCGCGAACTGATTATCGCCGATAACGTTCACGGCGAAAGCGGTCTTGACGGCCCAGCGCTGCCCGAGCCGTCATTCGCCCCGCAAAGCGGCACTGCCGTTGAGCTGATGGCAAAAACCCTGCGCGAGAGCGCACAGCCGGTCACCATCGTCTCCACTGGCCCACAGACCAACGTGGCGCTGCTGCTGAATAGCCACCCGGAACTGCATACAAAAATCGCCCGCATCGTGATCATGGGCGGCGCCATGACGCTCGGCAACTGGACGCCCGCTGCCGAGTTCAACATTTTCGTCGACCCGGAAGCGGCGGAAATCGTCTTCCAGTCAGGCATTCCGGTGGTGATGGCCGGGCTGGACGTCACCCATAAGGCACAGATTCACGCCACCGATATCGAACGCTTTCGCGCCATTGGCAACCCCATTTCCACCATCGTCGCCGAGCTGCTGGACTTCTTTATGGAGTACCACAAAGACGAAAAATGGGGATTTGTCGGCGCGCCGCTGCACGATCCGTGCACCATCGCCTGGCTGCTGAAGCCCGAGATTTTCACCAGCGTTGAGCGTTGGGTTGGCGTAGAAACACAGGGGAAATACACCCAGGGGATGACGGTAGTGGATTATTATTTCCTGACGGGGAATAAGCCGAATGCGACGGTGATGGTGGATGTAGACCGTGGGGCGTTTGTTGATCTGCTGGCGGAGCGTTTGGCGTTCTACGCCTGACGCAACAAAAACGCCGGATGGCGCTCACGCTTATCCGGCTGACGATGACCTATTCTTGTCGGCCGGATAAGACGCATAGCGTCGCCATCCGGCATGCTTGATTACGGCTCGAACGGCCTGCGCTGGAACTGATCGTGGCCGCACTTCGGGCAGCGCGGCAGCACATCCGGCGTGTAAACGGCGAGGTGATAATGGCACTTCTCGCAAACCAGATTCCCAAGCCCTACCACTTCGCCGCTGTGATACACGCCGTGGTGATTCAAATCCTGGAATACCTCGCGCCATTCCAGCTGTGTCTTATCGGTAATATCCGCCAGTTCCTGCCAGATACTCTCTTTAATCACCCGCAGGAAGACGCTATCGGAGTCGTCTTCCTGGCTTTCGCCGTAGCTCATCGCAAACTCTTCGAGATCGCGACGCACGGCGCGCAGCAGCTCGTCAATTTCGCTGCGCGTTAACTCGCTGGTTTGCGCGACTTTCGCCCGTGCCTGAGCCACCAGCGCGTCGATATCGCGTTCGCCGTTACGCAAACGTTCGGTCAGCGTGGCGACCAGTTCACGGTAAATTTGAGCAACCTTGTTCATCATTTCCTCTCCCAGCCAGTTAACCTCTTATAATAATAGCCGTTATTTGTGGATCGCTTTGCCAGCTTCGCCACAGAGTTCAGAAATTACCCGCGCGGCTTTTCACCGCCTTAACGTGCGAAAGGCTGTTTTGACGTGCACGTTTGGGCTATGCTATGCGGATCTGAAATACCACATCTATTGGCTACATTTGTAGCTGTATTAAAAACAGGATCACTGGCTGCCATGCAAGAGCAATACCGCCCGGAAGAGATAGAATCGAAAGTCCAGCTTCACTGGGATGAGAAGCGCACATTTGAAGTTACCGAAGACGAGAGCAAAGAGAAGTATTACTGCCTGTCGATGCTTCCCTATCCTTCTGGTCGACTACACATGGGCCACGTCCGTAACTACACCATCGGCGACGTTATTGCTCGCTACCAGCGCATGCTGGGCAAAAACGTACTGCAGCCAATCGGCTGGGATGCGTTCGGCCTGCCTGCTGAAGGTGCGGCGGTAAAAAACAATACCGCGCCTGCTCCGTGGACTTACGACAACATCGCGTACATGAAGAACCAGCTCAAAATGCTGGGCTTCGGCTACGACTGGAGCCGCGAGCTGGCGACCTGTACGCCGGAATACTACCGCTGGGAACAGAAGTTCTTCACCGAGCTGTATAAAAAAGGCCTGGTGTACAAGAAAACTTCTGCGGTCAACTGGTGCCCGAACGACCAGACCGTACTGGCGAACGAACAGGTTATCGACGGCTGCTGCTGGCGCTGCGATACCAAAGTTGAGCGTAAAGAGATCCCGCAGTGGTTTATCAAAATCACCGCCTACGCTGACGAACTGCTGAACGATCTGGACAACCTGGATCACTGGCCTGACACCGTGAAAACGATGCAGCGTAACTGGATTGGCCGCTCTGAAGGCGTAGAAATTACCTTCGACGTGACCGGTTATGACAATACGCTGACCGTTTACACCACCCGTCCAGACACCTTTATGGGTGCGACTTACCTGGCGGTAGCTGCAGGTCACCCGCTGGCGCAGAAAGCGGCCGAGAATAACCCAGAGCTGGCTGCTTTCATCGACGAATGCCGTAATACCAAAGTGGCCGAAGCCGATATGGCGACCATGGAGAAAAAAGGCGTCGACACCGGCTTTAAAGCGGTTCACCCGCTGACTGGCGAAGAAATCCCGGTATGGGCGGCTAACTTCGTGCTGATGGAGTACGGCACCGGCGCGGTTATGGCCGTTCCGGGTCACGACCAGCGCGATTACGAATTCGCCACCAAATACGGCCTGACCATCAAGCCGGTTATCCTGGCCGCTGATGGCTCGGAACCGGATCTCTCCGAGCAGGCGCTGACCGAGAAAGGTGTGTTGTTTAACTCCGGCGAATTCGACGGTCTGGACTTTGAAGCGGGCTTCAACGCCATTGCCGATAAGTTGGCCGAGAAAGGCGTTGGCGAACGTAAAGTGAACTACCGTCTGCGTGATTGGGGCGTTTCCCGTCAGCGTTACTGGGGCGCACCGATCCCGATGGTGACGCTGGAAGACGGCACTGTGATGCCGACGCCGGAAGATCAACTGCCGGTAATCCTGCCGGAAGACGTGGTCATGGACGGTATCACCAGCCCAATCAAGGCCGACCCTGAGTGGGCGAAAACCACCGTCAACGGTATGCCTGCGCTGCGCGAAACCGACACCTTCGATACCTTTATGGAATCTTCCTGGTACTACGCGCGCTACACCTGCCCGCAGTACAACGAAGGCATGCTGGATCCAGAAGCCGCAAACTACTGGCTGCCGGTGGATATTTACATTGGCGGTATCGAACACGCCATCATGCACCTGCTCTACTTCCGCTTCTTCCACAAGCTGATGCGCGATGCGGGCATGGTCAACTCTGACGAACCGGCTAAACAGCTGCTGTGTCAGGGCATGGTGCTGGCCGATGCGTTCTACTACGTTGGTGCCAATGGCGAACGTAACTGGGTATCTCCGGTTGATGCTATCGTTGAGCGCGACGAAAAAGGTCGTATCGTGAAAGCGAAGGACGCGGCAGGCCATGAGCTGGTGTATACCGGCATGAGCAAAATGTCGAAGTCCAAAAATAACGGTATCGATCCGCAGGTGATGGTTGAGCGCTATGGTGCCGATACCGTACGTCTGTTCATGATGTTTGCTTCTCCAGCGGATATGACCCTGGAATGGCAGGAATCCGGCGTTGAAGGGGCAAACCGCTTCCTGAAACGTGTGTGGAAACTGGTTTACGAGCATACCGCTCGCGGCCCGGTAGCGGCACTGAACGTTGATGCGCTGAGCGAAGATCAGCAGGCGCTGCGTCGTGACGTCCACAAAACCATTGCTAAAGTGACCGATGATATCGGCCGCCGTCAGACCTTCAACACCGCGATTGCGGCGATCATGGAGCTGATGAACAAACTGGCGAAAGCGCCGCAGGAAGACGAACAGGACCGCGCACTGCTTCAGGAAGCGCTGCTGGCCGTCGTGCGTATGCTTAACCCGTTCACCCCACACGTGTGCTTCACCCTGTGGCAGGAACTGGGTGGCGAAGGCGATATCGACAATGCGCCGTGGCCGGTGGCCGACGAGAAAGCGATGGTGGAAAACACCACGCTGGTCGTTGTGCAGGTTAACGGTAAAGTGCGCGGGAAAATCACCGTTGCGGTCGATGCGACCGAAGAACAGGTGCGTGAACGCGCAGGCCAGGAACACCTGGTCGCGAAATACCTTGAGGGTGTAACCGTACGTAAAGTCATCTACGTACCGGGCAAACTGCTGAACCTGGTCGTAGGCTAAGCGCGGGAGGAAGCGTGCGATATCTGACAACGTTGTTGTTATCTTTGGCGGTGCTGGTCACCGCCGGATGCGGCTGGCACCTGCGTAGTACCACGCAGGTGCCGGACGAAATGAAAACATTGATCCTTCAGTCCGGCGATCCTAACGGTCCGCTGAGTCGTGCTGTGCGCGATCAACTAAGAAGCAATGGTATTACGCTGCTTGATCAGAGCACGCTTCGTCAGGACGTACCGTCGCTGCGTCTGGGCGCGGTTAGCCTCTCCCAGGACACGGCGTCTGTGTTCCAGAACGGTCAAACGGCAGAATACCAGATGGTCATGACGGTCAACGCTACGGTACTGCTTCCTGGTCAGGATATCTTCCCGATTTCCACCAAGGTCTATCGTTCGTTCTTTGACAACCCACAGCAGGCGCTGGCAAAAGACAACGAACAGAGCATGATCGTTCAGGAAATGTACCAGAAAGCCGCCGAACAGCTGATTCGTAAGCTGCCAAGCGTGCACATCGCTGATGTAAAAGAGAGCAAAGAGGCTGCGGCTTCCGCATCCGATAACGGCTCTCGCGTCTCTACCACTCTGGGTAACTGATGATTCGGTTGTACCCAGAACAACTCCGCGCGCAGCTCTCTGAAGGGCTGCGCGCGGCGTATCTCCTGCTCGGTAATGACCCTCTTTTCCTTCAGGAAAGCCAGGATGCGATCCGGCATGCCGCCGTGAGCGAGGGTTTTATTGAGCACCATACCGTGACGCTGGATGCCAGCACCGACTGGAACGAGATCTTCTCTCTATGCCAGGCGATGAGTCTGTTTGCCAGTCGTCAAACCCTGCTCCTGCTGCTACCGGAAAATGGCCCGAACGCCGCCATCAATGAACAGCTAGCCACGCTGGTGAGTTTGCTTCATGACGATCTATTGCTGATCGTTCGTGGCAACAAGCTGACCAAATCGCAGGAGAATGCCGCCTGGATCCAGGCGCTGGCAAACCGCGCGGTGCAGATTAGCTGCCAGACGCCGGAACCCGCCCAACTGCCCCGCTGGTTGGCCAACCGTGCCAAACAGAACAACCTCCAGTTGGATGAACCCGCCAGTCAACTGCTGTGCTACTGCTATGAAGGCAACCTGCTGGCGCTTTCGCAAGCGCTCGAGCGCCTGTCGCTGCTGTGGCCGGACGGGAAACTCACGCTGCCGCGCGTAGAGCAGGCGGTCAATGATGCCGCACAATTTACGCCGTTCCACTGGGTTGATGCGCTGCTGGCCGGCAAGAGTAAACGCGCGCTGCATATCCTGCAGCAACTGCGTCTTGAAGGCAGCGAGCCGGTGATCCTACTACGCACGGTACAGCGCGAACTGCTGCTGCTGGTGACGTTAAAGCGTCAGAGCGCACACACGTCGCTGCGTTCGTTATTTGATAAACACCGGGTCTGGCAAAACCGTCGGGCGATGGTCGGTGAGGCGGTTAACCGTCTGAGCGGTTCACAGCTGCGTCAGGCCGTCACCCTGCTCAGCCGCGCCGAGCTCACTTTAAAACAGGATTATGGTCAGTCCATCTGGGCTGAACTGGAAAGTTTGTCGCTATTGCTTTGTCATAAAGCGCTAGCCGACGTATTTATCGATGGATGATATGGCAAAACTACAGGCGCTTTTCGGCGGGACATTCGATCCCATCCATTACGGTCACCTGAAGCCGGTCGAGATCCTGGCCAACCAGATTGGTCTGTCCAGGGTCATCATTATGCCCAATAACGTCCCCCCGCATCGTCCGCAGCCTGAAGCCACCAGCGAACAGCGCAAACTGATGGTTGAGCTGGCTATCGCCGATAAGCCGCTTTTTGTGCTCGACGAACGCGAGCTGCGCCGCGATACGCCTTCCTTTACGGCGGATACGCTCCAGGAGTGGCGAGCGGAACAGGGACCGGATCAGCCCCTGGCCTTCATTATCGGCCAGGATTCGCTGCTCACTTTCCCAAGCTGGCATCGCTACGAAACAATCCTCGACAACGCCCATCTGCTGGTAACCCGTCGCCCAGGTTACCCGCTGACCATGCAGCACGAAGAGCATCAGTACTGGCTGGACAAGCACCTCACCAGTAATATTGAAGAGCTGCACAACCAGCCGGCGGGGAAAATCTACCTGGCGGAAACGCCCTGGTTCGACGTCTCCGCCACGCTGATTCGCGAACGGCTGGAAAATAATGAACCCTGCGATGAAATGATGCCCGAAGCGGTGCTCAACTACATCATGCAACAGGGGTTGTATCACCACGGCGCATAGAGGAAGCGGCATGAAGCTCTGGTTAGTTCGCCACGGCGAAACTGAAGCCAATGTGGCTGGCCTGTACAGCGGCCACGCGCCAACGCCACTCACGGCCAAAGGCCAACAGCAGGCGCAGCGCCTTGGTGAGATGCTGCGTCAGGTTCCCTTCGATCATGCGCTGTGTAGCGGG
The DNA here is from genome assembly GCF_965301105.1 of Kluyvera sp. Lineage (NCBI taxonomy): Bacteria > Pseudomonadati > Pseudomonadota > Gammaproteobacteria > Enterobacterales > Enterobacteriaceae > Kluyvera > Kluyvera sp. The sequence continues at coordinate 89,157 of NZ_CBDKZX010000010.1, read as the reverse complement.
CTTGAACGCGCACAGCATACTGCGCGGCTGCTACTGGGCGAACGTAACATTCCGCTTACCGCAAACCCGCAGCTCAACGAAATGTTTTTCGGTGACTGGGAAATGCGTCACCACCGTGACCTGCAGGTTGAAGACAAAGAGAATTACGCAGCCTGGTGCGCTGATTGGCAGCACGCCGCACCGACCAACGGCGAAGGTTTTCCCGACTTTTCCCGGCGTGTGGCCGACTTCGCGAACGAACTGGCGCACTATCCGTATCAAAATTTACTGATCGTCAGCCATCAGGGCGTCCTGAGTCTGTTAACGGCGCGTCTATTGGGAATGCCGACCGCCAGTATGTGGCATTTCCGCATTGACCACGGCGCGTGGAGCGTCATTGATTTTACGCCAGAATTTACCACGCTCAGGGTGCTCAACAGCCGAGCGATTTGGCGACCCGATGAGTAATAAAACCGATTTCTGCCTCCGGGCAGGGCCAACCCATTGACACTAATTATTAGACTGTTATTCTCCGCAGCCTGAATCATCCCCCTCCAGCATTTGTGGACAGAGATTGTTTTACAAAAATGGCGATGCAATCGGCATAAAGGAATGGGATGATACCCCGCCTGAAAGGCCGTTTGGTGATTTATTGTCCCGACAATATTTTCAGTTCGGGTATACTGTCAGGCTGTTTTATATCGTTTATCTTCACACCCCAGGGGGAAAACTTGCAGGGTAAAGCACTCCAGGATTTTGTAATCGACAAAATTGATGATTTAAAAGGTCAGGATATCGTCACCATCGATGTTCAGGGTAAGTCCAGCATCACCGATTGCATGGTTATCTGCACCGGTACTTCCAGCCGTCACGTTATGTCTATCGCCGATCATGTGGTTCAGGAGTCCCGCGCTGCCGGCCTGCTGCCGCTGGGCGTTGAAGGCGAAAGCGTTGCCGACTGGATTGTCGTTGATTTAGGCGATGTCATTGTCCACGTCATGCAGGAAGAAAGCCGTCGCCTGTATGAACTGGAAAAGCTCTGGGGTTAAGTTGTGAAGCTGCAGTTGGTCGCCGTCGGCACCAAAATGCCGGATTGGGTACAAACCGGTTTTACCGAATACCTTCGTCGTTTTCCGAAAGATATGCCGTTCGAACTGGTGGAAATACCCGCCGGCAAGCGCGGTAAAAATGCGGACATCAAGCGTATTCTGGATAAAGAAGGCGAGATGATGCTCGCCGCCGCAGGAAAAAACCGCATCGTCACGCTGGATATCCCCGGCAAACCCTGGGATACGCCGCAGCTTGCGCGTGAACTGGAACGCTGGAAGGGTGACGGTCGTGATGTCAGCCTGTTAATCGGCGGCCCGGAAGGGCTTTCTCCGGCATGCAAGGCCGCAGCAGAACAAAGTTGGTCGCTCTCCACATTAACGCTCCCTCACCCGCTTGTGCGCGTGCTGGTGGCCGAAAGCCTCTATCGAGCGTGGAGCATTACCACCAACCACCCTTACCACCGCGAATAATGAGACCCAGGTAGATTAAGCAGCGAATGAAACTACAGAATTCTTTTCGCGACTATACGGCAGAGTCCGCGCTCTTTGTGCGCCGGGCGGTGGTCGCTTTTTTGGGAATTTTGCTGCTTACCGGCGTGCTGATTGCCAACCTCTATAATTTACAGATCGTTCGCTTCACCGACTATCAGACGCGTTCTAACGAAAACCGCATTAAGCTGGTGCCCATCGCGCCAAGCCGCGGCATTATTTACGATCGCAACGGCACCCCGCTGGCGCTGAACCGCACCATCTACCAGCTGGAAATCATGCCGGAAAAAGTCGATAGCGTTCAGCAGACTATCGATGGTCTGCGCGACGTCGTCGACCTGAGCGATGACGATATCGCCGCCTTTAAAAAAGAGCGCGCCCGTTCGCATCGCTTTACCTCCATCCCACTCAAAACCAACCTCACGGAAGTGCAGGTGGCGCGCTTTGCCGTCAACCAGTACCGTTTCCCGGGCGTTGAGGTAAAGGGCTATAAGCGCCGCTTTTATCCGTATGGTTCCGCCTTGACGCACGTCATCGGCTACGTCTCAAAAATTAACGATAAAGATGTCGACCGCCTGGATAAAGACGGCAAGCTGGCCAACTACGCCGCGACCCACGATATCGGTAAACTGGGTATTGAGCGTTATTACGAAGATATTCTCCACGGGCAAACCGGCTATGAAGAGGTGGAAGTCAACAACCGTGGCCGCGTTATTCGTCAGTTGAAAGAAGTGCCGCCGCAGGCCGGGCACGACATCTACCTGACGCTCGACCTCAAGCTGCAGCAGTATATCGAAACCCTGCTCGCTGGCAGCCGCGCCGCCGTGGTGGTGACTGACCCGCGCAACGGCAGCATTCTGGCGCTGGTCTCAATGCCAAGCTACGATCCTAACCTGTTCGTTGACGGAATCTCCAGCAAAGACTACAGCGGCCTGTTAAACGATCCGAACACGCCGCTGGTTAACCGCGCCACTCAGGGGGTTTACCCTCCGGCTTCCACGGTGAAACCGTATGTCGCGGTCTCCGCCATGAGTGCGGGCGTGATTAACCGCAACACCAGCCTGTTTGACCCAGGGTGGTGGCAGTTACCTGGCTCAGAAAAACGCTATCGTGACTGGAAGAAATGGGGCCACGGTCACCTGAACGTCACCAAGGCGCTGGAAGAGTCCGCGGATACCTTCTTCTACCAGGTCGCCTATGATATGGGTATTGACCGTCTGTCGGAGTGGATGAGCAAGTTTGGCTACGGGGATTATACCGGTATCGACCTTGCGGAAGAGCGCTCCGGCAACATGCCAACCCGCGAATGGAAGCTCAAACGTTTTAAAAAGCCCTGGTATCAGGGTGATACCATTCCGGTAGGGATCGGCCAGGGTTACTGGACAGCGACACCTATCCAGATGAGCAAAGCGCTGATGATTCTGATTAACGATGGCATCATCAAAACGCCTCATCTGCTGGCCAGCACCGTCGAAGAAGGCAAGAAAGTACCGTGGACACAGCCTCAGGAACCCCCGATTGGCGACATCCACTCCGGCTACTGGGAAATTGCCAAAGACGGGATGTTCGGCGTTGCCAACCGCGGCAACGGCACCGCGCATAAATATTTTGCCAGCGCGCCGTATAAGATTGCTGCCAAGTCAGGTACCGCGCAGGTCTTTGGCTTGAAGGCGAACGAAACGTACAACGCCCACCGTATTGCGGAGCGTCTGCGTGACCACAAATTAATGACCGCTTTTGCGCCGTATAACGATCCACAGGTCGCCGTGGCGATTATTCTGGAGAACGGCGGCGCAGGCCCGGCTGTCGGTACCATCATGCGTCAGATTCTTGACCACATCATGTTGGGCGACAACAACACCGAATTACCGACCGAAAACCCTGCTGCGGCCGCGTCGGAGGACCAATAATCATGACGGATAATCCGAACAAAAAATCGTTCTGGGATAAAATCCATATCGACCCCGCCATGCTGCTGATTTTGCTGGCGTTGCTGACCTACAGCGCGCTGGTTATCTGGAGCGCCAGCGGCCAGGATATGGGGATGACGGAGCGTAAAATCGGCCAGATCGCCATGGGCCTGGTCATCATGGTGGTGATGGCACAGATCCCGCCGCGCGTCTACGAAGGCTGGGCCCCCTGGCTGTATATTATCTGTATTATTCTGCTGGTGGCGGTTGACGCCTTCGGTGCCATCTCTAAAGGTGCGCAGCGCTGGCTGGATCTCGGTGTTGTGCGTTTCCAGCCGTCCGAAATTGCCAAAATCGCCGTGCCGTTGATGGTCGCGCGCTTTATTAACCGCGACGTCTGCCCGCCAACGCTGAAAAACACCGGTATCGCGCTGGTGCTGATTTTCATGCCGACGCTGCTGGTTGCCGCGCAGCCGGACCTTGGCACCTCAATTCTGGTCGCCCTCTCCGGCCTGTTCGTCCTGTTCCTCGCCGGCTTGAGCTGGCGTTTGATTCTGGTCGCCGTAGTGCTGGTCGCTTGCTTTATCCCGATACTCTGGTTCTTCCTGATGCATGACTATCAGCGACAGCGTGTGATGATGCTGATGGATCCGGAATCAGACCCACTGGGCGCGGGCTACCATATTATTCAGTCCAAAATCGCCATCGGCTCCGGCGGTCTGCGCGGTAAAGGCTGGCTCCACGGGACACAGTCGCAGTTGGAATTCCTACCAGAACGCCATACCGACTTTATCTTCGCGGTACTGGCCGAAGAACTTGGGCTTATCGGTATTCTGATTTTGCTGGCACTGTACGTGCTGCTGATAATGCGCGGCCTGTGGATTGCCGCCCAGGCGCAAACGACCTTTGGCCGGGTGATGGCCGGTGGTTTGATGCTGATTTTATTCGTTTATGTCTTCGTAAATATTGGTATGGTAAGTGGCATCTTGCCGGTGGTTGGCGTACCGCTACCGCTGGTCAGCTACGGGGGTTCGGCCCTGATCGTACTGATGGCCGGGTTTGGTATCGTAATGTCGATACACACCCACAGGAAAATGTTGTCAAAAAGCGTCTAAGGGGTGCTCAATGCGTAAGCAATGGCTTGGGATCTGCATAGCGGCAGGGCTGCTGGCGGCTTGTTCGAGTGATGATGTTCAGCAACAAACCGTCTCCGCGCCACAACCTGCGGTATGTAATGGTCCTACGGTGGAAATCAGCGGGGCCGATCCACGCTTTGAACCTCTGAACGCGACGGCGAATCAGGATTACGAACGCGACGGCAAGAAATACAAAATCGTCCAGGATCCGGCTAACTTTAGCCAGTCTGGTCTGGCCGCCATCTATGATGCTGAGCCGGGTAGCAATCTGACAGCCATCGGCGAAACCTTTGATCCGACCCAGCTTACCGCCGCGCACCCCACGCTGCCGGTGCCGAGCTACGCGCGTATTACTAACCTGGCTAACGGTCGGATGATCGTCGTGCGCATTAACGATCGCGGCCCGTATGGCAACGATCGCGTCATTTCGCTCTCCCGCGCGGCGGCCGATCGCCTGAACACCTCCAACAATACCAAAGTCCGCATCGATCCGATTATCGTCGCCCAGGATGGTTCACTTTCCGGCCCAGGTATGGCCTGTACCACCGTGGCAAAACAGACCTACGCGCTGCCGAGCCGCCCTGACCTGAGTGGCGGGATGGGCAGCGTCTCTTCTGCGCCACAAGCCGCGGCGCCGCAAGGCGACGTACGCGCCATTAGCAACGATACGCTGACCTCCGCCGACAGCGGCGAAGGCGCACCGGTAAAAAGCAGCGGCTTCCTCGGCGCGCCTACCCCGTTGAATAACGGCGTACTCGAAGAATCTGCGCCAGCGGCAACGGCCGCTCCGGTGACGGCACCGGTCACCGCGCCTGCCAGCACAGCGCCTGCCGCGACTGCGGCGGTTGCTGCACCCGCTGCGGCCGCGGCTGGTGATTATGTGGTTCAGGTTGGCGCCGTCAGCGACCAGGCTCGCGCGCAGCAGTATCAGCAGCGCCTCAGCCAGCAGTTCTCCGTTCCTGGCCGCGTAACGCAAAACGGCGCGGTCTGGCGTATTCAGCTCGGTCCATTCGCCAGCAAAAGCGAAGCCAGCACCTTACAAGGGCGTTTGCAGAATGAAGCACAGCTGCAATCGTTTATTACACACGCCAACTAGAGCACTCAGCGGTGTCCGAATCTTCGTATATGTAAAAGTCATTAACAAAGTCATATACGATGTCGGATGCCTGCCCGCAGGGCATTTGCTATAGTAAGGCACTTTTTTAACTCCATCACGGATGTCGTTGTTCTGACCATGAAGACCTCTTTTTTCGCTCGCTTACTCCTTCCGGCGCTTTCCGTCGCAGCACTGACCTCCGCTGCCCACGCCGATGACCTGAACATCAAAACTATGATTCCAGGCGTTCCGCAGATTGACGCCGAATCCTACATTCTTATTGATTACAACTCTGGCAAGGTTCTGGCAGAGCAGAACGCTGACTCCCGACGCGATCCGGCGAGCCTGACCAAAATGATGACCAGCTACGTCATCGGCCAGGCCATGAAAGCAGGCAAATTTAAAGAGTCCGATCTGGTCACTATCGGCAACGATGCCTGGGCTACCGGTAATCCGGTCTTCAAGGGCTCTTCCCTGATGTTCCTTAAGCCAGGCATGCAGGTCCCGGTTTCACAGCTGATCCGCGGGATTAACCTGCAGTCGGGTAACGATGCCTGCGTGGCGATGGCCGACTACGTCGCCGGCAGCCAGGATGCTTTCGTTGGCCTGATGAACAGCTACGTCAACGCGCTTGGCCTGAAAAACACCCACTTCCAGACCGTACATGGCCTGGATGCTGATGGTCAGTACAGTTCCGCACGCGATATGGCGATGATTGGCCAGGCGCTGATCCGCGACGTGCCGAACGAATACACCATCTATAAAGAAAAAGAGTTCACCTTTAACGGCATCCGTCAGTTGAACCGTAATGGTCTGCTGTGGGACAACAGCCTGAATGTTGACGGTATCAAAACCGGCCACACCGATAAAGCGGGCTACAACCTGGTGGCTTCCGCAACCGAAGGCCAGATGCGCCTTGTCTCCGCCGTCATGGGCGGCCGTACCTTCAAAGGTCGTGAAACCGAGAGCAAGAAGCTGCTGACCTGGGGCTTCCGCTTCTTCGAAACGGTGAACCCGATTAAAGCCGGTAAAGAGTTCGCCTCTGAACCTGCCTGGTTTGGTGATACTGACCGCGCCTCGTTAGGCGTAGACAAAGACGTCTACCTGACCATCCCGCGTGGCCGTATGAAAGACCTCAAGGCAAGCTATGTGCTGACCACCAGCGAGCTGCACGCGCCGCTGCAGAAAAACCAGGTTGTTGGAACCATCAATTTCCAGCTCGACGGCAAAATCATCGACCAGCGTCCGCTGGTAGTGCTGCAGGAAATTCCTGAAGGCAACTTCTTTGGCAAAATCATTGATTACATTAAATTAATGTTCCATCACTGGTTTGGTTAAAAATCACCCACTTGAAAGTGTGATTTCCATCCCCATATACTATGCATAGCTAAAATAACTCCCGCTAACCATGCGGGAGTTATTCTTTTTTAACACTGGAGCTGACATGAAAACCAAACTGAACGAACTGCTTGAATTCCCTACACCGTTTACTTACAAAGTAATGGGTCTGGCGAAACCAGAGCTGGTTGACCTGGTGGTTGAAGTGGTACAGCGCCATGCGCCAGGTGACTACTCTCCGCAGATAAAACCGAGCAGCAAAGGCAATTACCACTCGGTGTCCATTACCATCAATGCTACCCACATTGAGCAGGTTGAGACGCTGTACGAAGAGCTGGGCAATATTGAAATTGTCCGTATGGTGCTGTAATCGCATCTCCGTTACCCGGCACTGCCGGGTAACGCTTCTCCCCTCCTCCCTGTGATATACTCTGCGTCCATCATTTCCCCTCTGCGGAGACGCTGTTTTGGATTTTAATACTCTCCTCATCCGTCAACTGGGCCTACAGCCTTACGAACCCATTTCTCAGGCGATGCACGACTTCACCGACAACCGCGATGAATCCACGCTGGACGAGATTTGGCTGGTTGAGCATCAGCCGGTTTTCACGCAGGGTCAGGCGGGTAAAGCTGAACATGTGCTGGTGCCCGGCGACATTCCGGTCATCCAAAGCGATCGCGGCGGCCAGGTAACCTACCACGGGCCGGGCCAGCAGGTGATGTACGTTCTGCTGAACCTGAAGCGCCGCAAGCTGGGCGTACGCGAACTGGTAACGCTGCTGGAGCAAACCGTCGTCAACACGTTAGCTGAGCTGGGCATTGAGGCACATCCGCGCGCCGATGCGCCGGGCGTCTATGTGGGCGAGAAAAAGATCTGCTCGCTGGGGCTGCGAATCCGTAAAGGCTGCTCTTTCCATGGACTGGCGCTGAATATCGCTATGGACTTATCCCCTTTCCTGCGCATTAACCCTTGTGGCTATGCCGGTATGGAGATGACCCAGGTTTCACAATGGGTGAGTGAAGCGAAGCCGGAAAATATATCCCCAACGCTTGTCAGACATTTTTTAGCGTTGCTAAACAATCCTCCGCACGAATATATCTCTGCTTAATATATTATACATCGCGACCCAATATTGCATTGGGTCGTTAACTCTCTCCATCGCACGCCTTTTATAACGCCGTCAAGTTTCTCTCTTCTTTCAGCGATTCATGTTCTGAAAATGAAGACTGGTTCTCATTTTTTTGCAAAATCACGACAACGATATACACTTAATAAAGCATTAGAATCATTAATGCATTGACCCATAAAGAAAATTTCCATTTCCATCTTGCAGTAAGATGAACTCACCAATCATAATAATAATGAAATCATCAACTATCATTCATGGAGTGAATGAATATGGAGTGAGCAGTGTGGATTATAACAATAAGCCTGAAAATAAAATAAATATGAATGCCGATAATGATACGCCACAAATCTTTCGCACCCTGCGTAATATAGACCTTAACTTATTGACCATATTTGAAGCAGTCTATGTGCATAAAGGCATCGTCAATGCGGCGAAAATCCTGAATCTCACGCCATCGGCCATTAGCCAATCCATCCAGAAACTTCGTCTCCTGTTTCCCGACCCGTTGTTCATTCGCAAAGGACAGGGCGTCACGCCAACGGCCTACGCAACACACCTGCATGAATACATCAGCCAGGGTCTGGAGTCGATACTGGGCGCGCTGGATCTCGACGGCAGCTATGACAAGCAGCGAGTTATCACTATCGGTACGGCGGCATCCGTTGGCGCTATCGTGATGCCGGTTATCTATCAGGTGGTAAAACAAACCTACCCACAGGTGCTGCTGCGCAACGTCGCCGTGACCGATGCCAACACGCAGCTCAGCCAGTTCCAGACGGATTTGGTCATTGACAACCACGAGCATAACAACCCGCGCACGCTGGGCCGTCATGCGCTATTTAGCGATAAACTGGTGCTGGTCTGTCGCCATAACCACCCAGCGCTTAACGAAGAGACATCGGTTGATACCCTGATGCAGTATGAACATACGCTGCTGACGATGGATGGAGCAGGGCAAAACGATCAGTATAAGCGCATTCGCGACATGCTCCCCGACCGCCAGGTCAGCGTAAGCAGTTACAACCTGTTCACTATCGCGTCACTGATTGCCTCAAGCGACCTGATTGGCATTATGCCGCTACGCTTCTACCACATCTTTAAGCAGTGCTGGCCGCTGTGCACGTTGGACTTTGCCCCGCTACAGCAGGAACACGTCGACTTTTCATTGCATTACAACAAACTCAGTCTGCGGGACCCGGTCATGCAAAACATTATCAACGTTATCCAGCAAGCGTTCTGATTCACTTGCCCCTACTTCGCCTTGCCGGCAAAAAAGCATTATTCAACAACTATTTTACAATTTGCCGGCCAGGCAGGCTGCTTTAAACCCCGTTTCAATGGTATACTGCGTGTCATTAATTCAAAAATAGTTGATAAATACAACATTCCCTTGAATTGAAACGCTTTCCCTCGATACTCGGAACTGGAACACGTACGCTATGAGTAAACCCATTGTGATGGAACGCGGTGTTAAGTACCGCGACGCCGATAAAATGGCCCTTATCCCGGTTAAAAACGTGGCAACAGAGCGCGAAGCGCTGCTGCGAAAACCGGAATGGATGAAAATTAAACTTCCGGCAGACTCTTCCCGTATCCAGGGTATCAAAGCGGCCATGCGCAAGAATGGTCTGCACTCCGTGTGTGAAGAAGCCTCCTGCCCGAACCTGGCGGAATGCTTCAACCACGGTACCGCCACCTTTATGATCCTCGGAGCTATTTGTACCCGTCGCTGCCCATTCTGCGACGTCGCCCACGGTCGCCCGGTTGCGCCTGATGCCAATGAACCGCAGAAGCTGGCGCAGACCATTGCCGATATGGCGTTGCGATATGTCGTGATCACCTCCGTGGATCGTGACGATCTGCGCGACGGCGGTGCTCAGCACTTCGCCGACTGCATCTCCGCCATTCGTGAGAAAAGCCCAAGCATTAAGATTGAAACGCTGGTGCCCGACTTCCGTGGCCGTATGGACCGCGCCTTAGAGATCCTGACCGAGACGCCACCCGACGTGTTTAACCACAACCTGGAAAACGTGCCGCGTATTTACCGTCAGGTTCGTCCAGGCGCAGATTACAACTGGTCGCTGAAGTTACTGGAACGTTTTAAAGAAGCGCACCCGGATATCCCAACCAAATCCGGTCTGATGGTCGGCCTCGGTGAAACCAACGCTGAAATCATCGAAGTCATGCGCGATCTGCGCCGCCACGGCGTCACGATGCTGACACTGGGCCAGTACCTGCAGCCAAGCCGTCACCACCTGCCGGTGCAGCGCTACGTTAGCCCGGACGAGTTTGAAGAAATGAAAGCTGAAGCGCTGGCGATGGGCTTTACCCACGCGGCATGCGGCCCGTTCGTGCGTTCATCCTACCATGCGGATCTTCAGGCTAAGGGCCTTGAAGTGAAGTAAGGTCATCGCCTGACGCAAAAAAGCCGCTCTCTTTCGACAGCGGCTTTTTTATTACCCATTATTGAAATAAATTATTTCAATTGAATACATTCAGAAACCTGATTCCATAAAAAAGGGCCACAGCATCGTCATGCTGAAGCCCCTTCCACAGACCATCGGGTCCGGGCATGGCACGCGCTGATCGGCACGCCATGTTAAACGCTGCCCTGCTTACTCTTTATGAGAGAGTTTTTCTGCCGGAGTCTCGTCTGCGCTTTTCTGCGCGGTGGTTTCATCATCATTCATGGCTTTCTTAAAACCTTTGATTGCTGAACCCAGATCTCCACCCAGAGTCCGTAATTTCTTGGTACCAAACACCAGAATAATCAGTGCTGCCACTACCAGTAGTTTGGTAATACTAATCTCACCCATAGATACCTTCTTCTCAAAAACAGGCTGCAGAATGCGCCATATCACCGTAGTTTATTAACGGTCATCTGACGCGTGCACACAATAGCAATCTGTAACAAGGTGAATCAAGCGTTGTTTAAAAAAACGTCACGTTAATTGCGGTAGCGCAAAACGTCGGTTTTGCAGCACCGGAAGCTGCTGGCGAATACGAGACAGATCGTCGCGTCGCAGGTCAGATACAATCAGCAGTGGCTCAACCGATGCGCCGGCCAGCGTCACGCCCAGCGGATCAACTATCCGACTCTGACCGATATTACGCGTTCCGCACTCGCCGCTGGCCACGATGTAACAGGTGGTATCCAGCGCCCGCGCCGCCAGCAGCGTGGCCCAGTGGTGCTCTTTGAGCGGTCCTCGTACCCAGGCGGCAGGCAAGGCCAGAATCTCGGCCCCTTTGAGTGCAAGTGCCAATGCCATATCCGGGAAACGCAGGTCATAGCAGGTCATAAGTCCCACCTGAAACCCCGCCACCTCAAGCAACGGCGGTAGCGTGTTCCCGGCATCCACTCGCTTCGACTCCTGGATTGCGAAAGCGTCATAGAGGTGCAGCTTGTGATAATGGGTAATCACCTCACCGCCGCGCAGCGCCACCAGGGTATTGCAGGCTCTTCCCGCCGTCGAGGGCGTATGAATGGTCAATATCGTTGTCAGCGTGTCACGGCGGCTTTGTGTTTTCAGATGCTGCATAAAACCGCCGTCCAGCGATTGCGCCGACTTCACCGACATATCCGGGTCGCTATCGCTGCGCGCCAGCAGAGCCTCTGGCAACACCAGTAGGTCAGCACGCTGTTCCGCTGCCGCCTGCATCAGCGACACGCTGGTTTGCGCATTCTGCCGCCACTCCGACGTGACGATAAACTGCCCTGCGGCAACTCGCATAGCGTCTCCTTACGTTTTTCCAATATATCAAGATGATGAATACTGATGAGTATATAGCCAGATTCACCTGGCAGGGTTAAACTCTGCTGACGATTCGACAATGGCAGGAAATTCGCATGACGCAACTTTTGTTGGCCGTGTTTATCGGCGGCGGCACCGGCAGCGTTGCCCGCTGGCTACTCAGCTTTCGCTTTAATCCTTTGCACCATGCGCTGCCGCTGGGAACGCTGGCGGCGAATCTGCTGGGCGCATTTATTATCGGCGCGGGTCTTGCCTGGTTTAATCGGCTGCCGCATATCGATCCGGTATGGAAAGTGTTGATTACCACCGGCTTCTGCGGTGGATTGACAACCTTCTCTACCTTTTCAGCGGAAGTGGTATTTCTTTTACAGGCGGGAAAGGTCAGCTGGGCGCTGCTTAACGTGGCCGTCAACCTGTTTGGTTCTTTCGCCATGACGGCCCTGGCGTTCTGGCTGTTCAGTGCCAGCAGTCAGGGGTAAAAGAAAGATAAAAAAAAACCCGCACTTAAGCGGGTTTTGAATTCTGACTGCTAATTTTCGCTTACAGAGCGATGACGTTAGCAGCAGAAGGGCCTTTGGCACCGTTAGTGATTTCGAACTCTACACGCTGACCTTCAGCCAGAGTTTTAAAACCATTGGTCTGGATTGCAGAGAAGTGTACGAACACGTCTTTGCTGCCATCTTCCGGAGTAATGAAACCGAATCCTTTGGACTCATTAAACCACTTAACGTTACCTTTAATCTTAGACATCAAAATTACCTTTATATGAAAAAACGACACTAATCTGTGTCAGTTAACAGTACAACAATTGTCGTGCGTTTTGTCCAGCCCAAGTTCGTTAAAAAGTGATAAATGTCGCTAACTTTTATTTGCAGGTTGACATTATCCCACTCCTGGTTCCAGGACCCGTTATCAGAACTGGAAACGTAGCCAGGCAAAGTAGACATTGCCGTTGTTATACGTGCCCGGGATGTAGGTCATCTGGAACGTCGCCGGCCCATAGCCGATGGAGGCCAGGGGCAGCACAACCGGCAGCGGAATGTAGTTCCAGTTATCGCGGGCGGTCACCCCAATGGTGTAACCCAACCCAAGGTGGAAGTTATCATCCGCCAGCGGGCGCCAGGTCTTCTCCCAGCCGTAGCCGCCAATAGGCTCCCATTTATTAAAGGAATCCTTAAAAGCCATCAGGTAAATGCCGTGCCAGTTGCCCTTATCATCCCAGCGCGACACGCCGCCCCCCGCTCCCCAGGGGCGCTCATTGTACTTGTCTGTCTTTTCTTTATCGTAGGCAAAACGCGCATGCCAGGTGATGGCTGGCACGTACAGATCGTAGTGCTGCGGTTCATCCCACGTCTTTACAACATTATTGCTCAGCGTGTTATAGCCATCTTTAATGGTTTCCGTAAAAGAAGCCTCAGCAGGATACGCTGCACCAGACAGCCCCGCGAAAATCAGCGATAGCGAGAAAATTTTATTTAGTTTTAACACGATAGACTTGCCAATAAATTATCCATTAAGAATAGTCTAACAAGGATAAACTCAATAGCAGTGCAACGGTACCAATCGATAGCCGTTTTTTCACCGCTTAACAACAAATTAGAATATTCTTAGATAATCGTCAAACCAGAGTGAGACTTGAATGCGAATAATATTCTTTTATAAGAAAAAATTGTAACCGTATTTAGATCTCGTAAGGAAGAATGGCCTATGCCTTTAATATTAGCCGAATTAAAACTCGTATTATTCTCTTAATATTCCTGATATTTTCCTGGCAGATTATTTAAAATCCAGTTCGTCGCAGTTAAGCGTTTTAAATACTTCACGCCAGGAGATAAAAAACGCGCTCACCTCCTCACGAGCTCGACCCCGCCATGCCACCTTCACGCCGCTACCTTGTTGAAAAAACAACATTTCATTTACCTTTTTTGTTTAATATTCGACCAGGCAACTATACTTACTGACAGGTCAATGTTCCGCTTTGTGAGTACATCGTGTAAATTGCATCGTCATGGTCTTTAATTAGTCTCTTTTTTGATTTTCATCAGCTAAATTTGCCGCTTTTTTCGGCACATTTCACCACTTACTTTTTGATGCTGTTCTGTATCAATTTTTATAACTGGGCGATAGGTGTTAATAATGTTAACGTTCTTTGAACTCCTGATTGGTGTTGTGGTTATCGTGGGCGTAGCCCGCTACATCATCAAAGGATATTCCGCAACGGGTGTCCTTTTTGTTGGTGGTCTGCTGCTACTGATTGCCAGCGCGTTGATGGGGCATAAGATTTTACCAAACAGCGCAACCAGCACCGGCTACTCTGCAACCGACATCGTTGAATATATTAAAATTCTGCTGATGAGCCGTGGCGGCGATCTCGGCATGATGATTATGATGCTCTGCGGCTTTGCCGCCTATATGACCCATATCGGCGCTAACGATATGGTCGTCAAACTGGCATCAAAACCGCTGCAATATATTAACTCGCCATATTTACTGATGATTGCCGCTTATTTTGTGGCGTGCCTGATGTCGCTGGCGGTCTCTTCGGCAACCGGACTTGGCGTACTGCTGATGGCGACGCTGTTCCCGGTAATGGTTAACGTCGGTATTAGCCGTGGCGCCGCAGCCGCTATTTGTGCCTCTCCGGCCGCCATAATTCTCTCCCCTACCTCCGGCGACGTCGTATTGGCCGCGAAGGCCGCAGAGATGCCGTTAATCGATTTCGCTTTCAAAACCACGCTGCCTATCTCCATCGCCGCGATTATCGCAATGGCTATCGCCCATTTCTTCTGGCAGCGCTATCTGGACAAGAAAGAACATATCTCGCACGAGATGCTGGATGTCAGCGAAATTACCACCACAGCCCCGAGCTTCTACGCCATTCTGCCGTTCACGCCAATTATTGGCGTGCTGATTTTCGACGGCAAATGGGGCCCGGAACTGCATATTATCGCCATTCTGGTGATTTGCATGCTGCTGGCCGCCGTGCTGGAATTCTGTCGTGGCTTTAACACTCAGAACGTATTTGCCGGCCTCGAAGTCGCGTATCGCGGAATGGCCGACGCCTTTGCCGGCGTGGTCATGCTGTTGGTTGCAGCAGGCGTTTTCGCTCAAGGCTTGAGCACTATCGGTTTTATCAATAGCCTGATCTCCATCGCGACCTCGTTTGGGTCCGCCAGCATTATCCTGATGCTGGTACTGGTGGTGCTGACCATGTTGGCCGCGATGACCACCGGTTCCGGTAACGCGCCGTTCTACGCCTTCGTCGAGATGATTCCAAAACTGGCGCACTCATCCGGCATTAACCCGGCCTATCTCTCCATTCCGATGCTGCAGGCCTCCAACCTGGGTCGTACCATCTCCCCGGTCTCCGGCGTGGTGGTCGCGGTCGCCGGGATGGCAAAAATCTCGCCGTTCGAAGTGGTCAAACGTACCTCAGTACCGGTTCTTGTTGGCCTGTTGGTGGTCATTATCGCCACGGAAATTCTGGTTCCCGGCGCTGCCACGTAATCATTGATTGATGAAATAAATAAGGCGCCTGAGGGCGCCTTATTTTATTATGTAATAACGTCACTAAATGATTTAAAACGTGGAGTCAGGAAAATGCTAAGGAAGAATATTGTGTCAGGATGCGCGCTGTTGCTCTGCGCCGGTAGCCTACAGGCTGCCCCTCTCGCACCGACACAATATGGTGACTTCGATCGTTATGTGCTGGCGCTCTCCTGGCAAACCGGTTTTTGCCAGAGTCAGCATGACAGAAATCGCAAAGAACCACTGGAATGTCAGCAGCCAAAAGAAGCGGCCAACAAAGCCGACTACTTGACGGTTCACGGCCTATGGCCCGGCCTGCCCGCGTCGATCGCCGCACGCGGAGTCGATAATAATCGCTGGATGCGCTTTGGTTGCGCCACGCGCCCCATTCCCAATATGCCGGAAGCGAAAGCCAGCCGTAAATGCGCCGCCGAAGAGACCGGTCTGTCGCTGGAAGTGGCTAATAAGCTCAACCAGGTTATGCCCGGCAGCGGTGGAAAAAGCTGTCTTGAGCGCTATGAATACGCCAAACACGGCGTCTGTTTTGGTTTCGATCCCGACGCCTACTTCAGTACGATGGTACGTCTGAATAGCGAAGTGAAACAGAGCGCAATCGGCAAATTCCTCGCCGCCAATTACGGTAAAACCGTGACTCGCGCCAGCTTCGACAACGCAGTAGCCTCGGCCTTTGGCAAAGAGAACGTCAAAGCCGTTAAGCTCACCTGTAACGGTAATCCGGCCTATCTGACGGAAATGCAAATTGCCATTAAATCCGCCAGCATCAACGACCCGCTCACCGCCGCGTCTCTGCTGCCGCAGCCACATCCAGGCAACTGCAGCAAACAGTTCGTGGTGGATCAAAACGGTTATTGATCCCCAGCCCCCGGAGCCGGGGGCTGCATACCGTTATTTCTGAATGAATGCCAGCAGATCGTCGTTGATCTGATGTTTGTGAGTCGTACAGATCCCGTGCGATCCGCCTTTATAAACCTTCAGCTCCGCGTTCGGTAGAATTTCCGCCGCGACCTTGCCACAGGTTTCAAACGGCACAATCTGGTCGTCATCGCCGTGAATCACCAGCGTCGGTACCGTTATCTTACGCAGGTCTTCACGTAAATCAGTCTCCGAGAACGCTTTGATACAGTCGTAAAGCGCTTTTATAGAACCTTGCAACCCTTGCTCGACAAACCCTTCACGCACCGCCTTCGACTCCTTTGCGCCCGCGCGATTATAGCCATAGAATGCCGCCGACAGCTCATAGAAGAAAGCACCACGGTCCTCTATCACGCCGTTGCGAATACCGTCAAACACCTCAAGCGGTACGCCGTTAGGGTTGAAGTCCGTTTTCACCATAATTGGCGTCACCGCGCCAATCAGCACCGCTTTTGCCACCCGACTGGTCCCATGACGACCAATGTAGTGAGCCACTTCACCGCCGCCGGTAGAGTGTCCGACGTGCACCGCATCTTTCAGATTAAGATGCGAGGTCAACTCCGCCAGATCGTCGGCGTACTGATCCATATTATGTCCGTCCCAGGGTTGTGCCGAACGTCCGTGGCCTCGTCTATCGTGGGCGATGACACGATACCCTTTCGAACCCAGATACAGCATCTGATCCTCAAAGGCATCAGACGTTAACGGCCAGCCATGGCTAAAGACAATGGGCTGTCCGCTCCCCCAATCTTTAAACCAGAGGTAACTACCATCTTTCAGGGTCAGTTTATCGAAACCGCTCATACGATCTCCTGTGTTGGAAGGACGCTGCCAGGTGCAGCCTAAAAAGAATAATCCAGATTTATAAGTTGCGAGGTATTTCGCATAAAATTCACACAACAAAGAGTATTGCCATCTGCGAATGTGCGTTCCATCACTTCAAACCTGATGCCAGGATCAGTATGATGGAATCAGATGAACCCTTGCCGCTGGCGGTGAGGGTTTTCTTTTGGATAATCGATAGACATGGAGTAAATAATGACCAGACCTGCCATCATTATTAATGAGTTCGATGCCGAGCGTATCGACCGCCTGCTTGAGCAACCTGCTTACGCAAATTCCCCGGTGGCGAGCGCGCTAAACGACGAACTGGATCGTGCCCAGATGTGTGCCCCAGAAGACATGCCGCACGATGTAGTCAGTATGAATAGCCAGGTCAGATTCCGCGATCTCACCACCGGCGAAGAACGCGTCCGCACGCTGGTCTTCCCGGCCCAGATGACCGACAGCAGCAGCCAGCTCTCGGTGATGGCCCCGGTTGGCGCGGCCCTGCTCGGCCTGCGCGCAGGCAATACTATTCACTGGGAGCTACCGGGCGGTGCCTCAACGCACCTGGAAGTACTTGAACTGCTGTATCAGCCGGAAGCCGCCGGCGAATTTCATCGTTAATTCCGCGCAATAGTAGCCTAAGAGGGTGCCCGGCATCCTCTTTCTGCCCCGCCTGACCAAACTTTACAACTCCCTTCTCTTCGATAAACTATTTTGCGAACTGAATGACATATTCAAAACGCATTATGTGTTTTGATTGTTCTACAAAGACAAGGAGGAGCCTATGTACAAAACAATCATTATGCCAGTTGATGTTTTTGAGATGGAGTTGAGTGACAAAGCGATTCGTCACGCAGAGTTTTTGGCCCAGCAGGATGGCATTATCCATCTGCTGCATGTGTTGCCCGCATCGGCCAGCTACACCATGAGCCGTTTTGCCGCCGATCTACGCCGCTTTGAGGAGCATCTTCAGCAGGAAGCGGAAAGCCGCCTGACCACCATGGTCAGCCACTTCACGCTCGATCCTTCCCGTATCAAGCTACACGTTCGTCTGGGTAGCGTCCGCGACGCGGTCAACGAACTGGCGGAAGAACTGGGGGCAGATATGGTGGTGATTGGGTCACGTAACCCTTCAATCAGCACGCACCTTCTGGGTTCCAACGCCTCCAGCGTGATTCGCCACGCACACATTCCGGTACTTGTTGTTCGCTGAGCCCGGCATAATCCGCAAAACAAAAAAAGGCCACCTTTCGGTGGCCTTTGACATTGCAGGCATTGTCTTCTTTTTTATGCTGTTTTGGTGCGAATCAGATAATCGAACGCGCTCAGTGACGCTTTCGCACCTTCGCCGGCGGCGATAATAATCTGTTTGTAAGGCACGGTAGTACAGTCACCCGCGGCGAATACGCCTTTAACGTTCGTTTCGCATTTCGCATCGATGATGATTTCGCCCATGCGGTTACGCTCAACTGCGCCTTCCAGCCAGGTGGTATTCGGCAGCAGACCAATCTGTACGAAGATCCCCGCCAGCGCCACGTGGTGCTCATCGCCGCTCACACGGTCACGATACTGCAAACCGGTGACTTTGGTGCCGTCGCCTTTCACTTCGGTGGTTTGCGCATTCAGAATGATGTCAACGTTCTTCAGGCTGCGCACTTTATCCTGCAGCACCTGATCGGCTTTCATTTCCGGGGCAAACTCCAACAGCGTAACGTGTTCCACCACGCCCGCCAGGTCGATTGCGGCTTCCACACCGGAGTTGCCGCCACCGATCACCGCCACGCGTTTGCCTTTAAACAGCGGGCCGTCGCAGTGCGGGCAATAGGTTACGCCCTTAGTACGATACTGATCTTCACCCGGTACGTTCATGTTACGCCACTTAGCGCCGGTCGCGATAATGATGCTGCGCGCTTTCAGCACCGCGCCGGAGGCGGTTTCAATCTGATGCAGGCCGCCTTCAACAGCGGCAGGCACCAGCTTAGCCGCGCTCTGGGAATCAATCACGTCCACATCATATTCGCTCACGTGCGCCTTCAGCGCGCCCGCCAGCTTCTGACCTTCGGTTTTCGGCACGGAGATATAGTTTTCAATATCAACGGTATCCAGCACCTGGCCGCCAAAGCGTTCGCCCATCAGACCGGTACGAATGCCTTTACGTGCCGAGTAGACTGCCGCCGCCGCGCCAGACGGGCCGGAACCGACAATCAATACCTCATACGCATCACGCTTATTCAGCTCTTCCGCCGCGCGTTTTTCCGCACCGGTGTCCACTTTCGCGACGATTTCCGCCAGCGTCATACGGCCCTGACCGAACTCCTGACCGTTAACATAAACGGCTGGAACGCCCATCACGTTACGTTCGGTGATTTCGTTCTGGAAGGTGCCGCCGTCAATCGCCGTATGCTTGATACGTGGGTTCAGCACCGACATCAGGTTCAACGCCTGCACCACATCCGGACAGTTATGGCACGACAGCGAGTAATAGGTTTCAAACTCAAAATCGCCGTCGATATCGCGAATTTGCTCCAGCAGAGACTGCGTTTCTTTCGACGGGTGACCACCAGTCCACAGCAGCGCCAGCACCAGCGAGGTAAACTCGTGGCCCAGCGGGGAACCGGCAAAACGTGGCCCCTGATGAGAACCTGGGTTGGTGATCAGGAATGACGGCTTGCGTACAGCAAGGGTATTGTCTTCTTTAAAGGTGACTTTGTCTGACAGTTCAGCAATTTCAGCCAACAGTTCCTTGATCTCTGCCGATTTAGCGCTGTCATCCAGCGTGGCAATCAGCTCAACAGGTTTGGTCAGCTTCTCAAGATAGGCCTTGAGCTGGGTTTTCATGTTGGTGTCGAGCATTGTTATCTCCTGGGCTTAAAACATCATCATGCAAGCGGCCTCACGCGGCAGCCTGAATGCGCTTGCATCATGGACGCTAATAAGAAATTCGGGTGCTGGCGCACCCGTTTTTAAAGGGGGCTATTTCCTGAGTGTTTCGCGTCACAGCATGGCGCTGTGGCGCGAAAGACGACGGAAATTTAGATTTTACCGACCAGGTCCAGAGATGGAGCCAGAGTCGCTTCGCCTTCTTTCCATTTCGCCGGGCATACTTCGCCTGGGTGAGAAGCAACGTACTGAGCCGCTTTGATTTTACGCAGCAGGTCAGACGCATCACGGCCGATACCTTCAGCGGTAACTTCGATTGCCTGGATGATACCCTGCGGGTCAACAACGAAGGTTGCACGGTCAGCCAGACCTTCATCTTCACGCATGTTGTCGAAGTTACGGGTCAGGGCGCCAGTCGGGTCGCCGATCATCGCATATTTGATTTTTGCGATGGTGTCAGAGCTGCTGTGCCATGCTTTGTGGGTGAAGTGAGTGTCAGTAGACACAGAGTACACGTCCACGCCCAGTTTCTGCAGCTCTTCGTAATGGTCTGCAACGTCGCCCAGTTCGGTCGGGCATACGAAGGTGAAGTCAGCCGGATAGAAGAAGAAGACGCTCCAGCGGCCTTCGGTATCTTTCTCAGTGACTTCGATGAACTCACCGTTTTTGAACGCCTGGTTTTTGAAAGGTTTGATTTTAGTATTAATTAAAGACATCGAGTACTTCCTCCGTGTTTTCGTTGAGGTCTAAGTTAACGAATAATTCCTGATTCGACCAATGCGTTTACATTATCAAATCAATAAGCGTTATCTAACAACCGGAACAAGACAACTTTGTGAACCTGTGTCCGGGGATACGCACGAAACGCTCATCCCCAAACGTAAAAAGGCCGCAACAAGGCGGCCCGATTACCTGAATCCCCCGCAGGTGAGTTCAGCGCCAGCCAGGCTGGCGTAGTGTTGCGCTCTACATACCCTAACAAAGGTTGTAACAGCTTTTCGATTACATCACTCTGGCCTGTAAAGGGCAATTCACTCACAGTAGGTCCTGTCTATGATTGTGATAGGTTACACCGTCAATCATTCACAACAAGCTGATTTTACGCATATTTTCCATCAAAAAGGCTTCTTTACCCTTATTGTCTCCTCCACGCAGGCCTGAATATTCTGACGCCAACAAAAAGCGATAACGCTGTTACAGACATCATTTCATTCATTTGCTAAACAAATAAAAACCTACCACGATAATAATAACAGGCGGTGTTAACCTTAAGAAAAATATGTATCCTATCTATTATAAAAACAAACAAAATTGACATGCAAAATATGTCATACAATATCTTTTATGAGTGACAAACCATACAGTCATGATTTATATTTAGCGGAGTTTCATATATATTTCAGTTTTTCGAACACATGGATTGTGACAATTGGGGAAATGAATACCCCCAAATAATTTATAAAGGATACGTAATGGCAAATCTCTATGACCTGAAAAGATTCGATCTTAACCTGCTGGTTATTTTTGAGTGCATATATCAACATCTTAGCATCAGTAAAGCGGCTGAAATGCTATTTATCACCCCCTCTGCAGTGAGCCAATCGCTGCAGCGGCTACGTACGCAATTAAACGATCCGTTATTCGTCCGCGCCGGAAAAGGGATTACTCCTACCACCATTGCCGTTAATTTACATCAGCATCTGTCAAAAAATCTTAATCAGATAGAACAGACAATTAACATGATGGCAAATGCGGATCTGGATAAAAAGTTCATCATTTACGGTCCACAGCTCTTTTCAACGCCCGAAATTGCCAACTTTATTAATACGCTGCTGGCCGAGCCGGATCTCCAGCTTGAGTATCACGATTACGCCATTCCCAACGATTCGGTAGAAAATCTCCTGCACTACCGCAAGGCGGATATTGTTATTACAACCTCGCAAGTCCAAAACCGCGCGCTGGCATGTGAGAAATTTTACGACACGGAAACCGTGTTAGTCTGCCGGGAAGACCACCCGCGACTGGGAACTCACGCGACAATCGAGGAAATTCTCAAGGAAAGATTCACCTACTACGATGTTGATGATTCGTGGGTAAAACAGTATCAGTACGATAACGAGATATTTCTGGCCGAACGCAATTGCGCGTTTCGCTCATCATCTTTTGTATCCACCATCAATGCGATTTACCAGACCGATTTAATTGGTATCGTGCCCCGCTCTTATTACACTATGTTAAAAGCGTCGCTGCGGCTGAAAGAGATTATTCTTCCTGTTCCACTTCCCAGAATGTCTGTGTATATGTGCTATAACCGTGCATCACTCAACTCAGAATTATTCACCAGGGCAATTAAAAACATCAATATATAATCACAAGATATTAAAATAACACACACACTGTCGAATAAGGAACAAATCCAGAAAAGGAACGGTTTGTGTTCGTGATTATTACTTATATTATTGTATGATGTGAAATTCGCTTAGTAGAACACGTTATCAAGGATGGCGATGTATGCCCATGGTCAAACTCCCGCTGCCACAATCGGTTCTGGAAGCAACCCGGGATCGTATTCTCTGGACATTAGATAACTTTTCTCGCGTTTGCGTTTCGTTTTCCGGCGGTAAAGACTCCACGGTAATGTTGCATTTAACCGCGCAGCTTGCCCGCGAGCGAGGGCTCAAAATTAGCGTCCTGTTCATTGATTGGGAAGCACAATTTTCTTATACCATTAACCATTGTGAGAAATTGCGCGAACAATACCGGGATGTGATTGAGAGCTTTTATTGGGTCGCGCTACCGCTGACCACGCAAAACTCACTGACCCAATTTAATCCGGAATGGCAGTGCTGGGAGCCGGGCGCTAAATGGGTCAGACAACCGCCAGCCGACGCGATTACCGATCCTGCTTTTTTCGCCTTTTATGAACCAGGCATGACGTTTGAACTGTTCGTGCAAAAATTTGCCGAATGGTTCTCCCAGCAGCGTCCGGCGGCGGTGATGGTCGGGATCCGTGCCGACGAATCTTATAACCGCTTTTTGACGATTGCCTCCCAGCGGAAACGTCGCTTTGCCGATGATAAACCCTGGACAACCGTCGCGCCGGGTAACCATGCCTGGTACGTCTACCCTATCTACGACTGGAAAACCGCCGATATCTGGACGTGGTTCGCCAAAACCCAGCAGCCGTATAACCCCCTCTACAATCTGATGTATCAGGCCGGAGTCCCATTGCGCTACATGCGTATCTGTGAACCCTTTGGCCCAGAGCAGCGCCAGGGGCTCTGGCTCTATCACGTACTGGAACCGGATCGTTGGGCCGATATGTGTCAGCGGGTCAGCGGCGTACACAGCGGTGGCGTGTATGCCGGGCAGGACAACCAGTTTTACGGCCACCGTAAGCTCGAGAAGCCAGCCAACCACAGCTGGCGCAGCTACGCGCATTTTCTGCTTTACAGCATGCCGGAAACCACCGCCGACCATTATCGCAACAAAATTGCCGTCTACCTTCACTGGTATCAAAAGCAGGGTTGGGAAGACATTCCTGACGAACAGGAAAAAGATCTGGGCTCGAAGGACATCCCATCATGGCGAAGAATATGCAAAGTACTGTTAAACAATGACTATTGGTGCCGGATGCTCTCCTTCAGCCCCACCAAAGCGAATCACTACCAGCGCTATCGCGCGCGTATGGAACAAAAGCGTCAGCAATGGGGAATCTTATGCGACAAACACTAATTAATCAGCTGCATGACTACCTGCAAAGCCTCGCACCGGATGACAAAATCGATGCCATTAACCAGTTCCGTCAGGCCTTACACGCTGAAAGCCCGTTTAAAGATCAGCCTATCGACTGCGTGCTGTGGGTGAAAGAAGAGCAAATTACCCCAAACGACTACAACCCGAATAATATGGCGCCGCAGGAAAAACGTTTGCTGACCAAATCACTGGAGGCCGACGGTTTCACCCAACCTATCGTAGTCGTTGAGAAAAAAGATCGTCATTACGAAATCGTCGACGGCTTCCATCGCCACCAGCTGTCACAGTCCAAAGCCACGCTGAAAAAGCGTTTTCACGGCTACCTGCCCATCACCCAGCTGGAAAAGTGCGACGATTCGCTCCCCTCACGCATGGCCGCCACCGTGCGCCATAACCGCGCACGCGGGCGACACCAGATTAGCGCCATGTCCGATATCGTGCGTGAACTGAGCCAGCTTGGCTGGAGCGATGAAAAGATGGGCCAGGAACTGGGCATGGATGCCGACGAAATTCTGCGCCTGAAGCAGATTAACGGCCTGTGCGAAATGTTTGGCAATCGCCAGTTCTCACAGGCCTGGACGGTGAAATAGCTACAATCGGCAAAGACGCTCGGCGGCGGCCAGCAGCGTCGTCTCCTGCTTGGCAAAGCACAGACGTATCAGCTTATGCGGGAACGGCGCGGCGCAAAAGACCGACAGCGGAATCGCCGCCACGCCCACCTCCGTGGTTAACCACCGGCAGAAGCTCACATCATCCTGATCGGAGATCGCGCTGTAGTCCGCCAGCAGGAAGTAGGTGCCTTCACACGGCAGCAGCTTCAGGCGGCTCTGGCTAAGAGCATCAATAAACAGGTCACGTCGCGCCTGATAAAATTCCGGCAGTTGGCGGTAGTGCTCCGGTTCCGCGCGCAGCATATCCGCCAGCGCCAGCTGTGCTGGCGTGTTCACCGCGAAGGTCAGATATTGATGCACTTTCCGCAGTTCCGCACTGACAGGCGCTGGCGCTACGCAGTAACCCACCTTCCAACCGGTCATATGATAGGTTTTACCAAACGACGACACCGCAACCGCCCGTTCGCGAAGCGCCGGATGCGCCAGCACGCTGGCGTGTCCATCTTTTGCAAAGCAGATATGCTCATACACTTCATCGCTGAGCACATAAATTTCACGTTCGGCGATAGCCTGCCACAGAGCCTCAAAATCCGCCGCCTGCCAGACGGTGGCTGACGGATTATGCGGCGTATTGAGGATCACCAGACGCGTTTTCTCGCTCAGTTGCGCGGCAAAATCCTGCCAGTTCACGCGAAAATACGGCGGCTGTAGTGCGATACGTTTCACCACGCCGCCGGACAGTTCCACCGCCGGCGCATAGCTATCGTAGCTCGGGTCAAAACAAATCACCTCGTCACCGTCGCGCACCAGCGCGGTAATGGCGGCATACAGCGCTTCCGTGGCCCCTGCTGTCACCGTAATGTCGCTGTTAACATCCGGCGTGTAACCATACAGCGCGGTGGTTTTCTCGGCGATCGCTTCTCGCAACGCCAGCGCGCCGGTCATCGGTGCGTACTGATTCGCGCCGCTCGCCACGTGATGCGCGAGCCGCTGTTGCAGATACGCTGGGCCGTCAAAATCGGGAAAACCCTGAGACAAGTTGATAGCCTGATGCTGCTGCGCCAGGGCGCTCATCTGGGTGAAAATAGTGGTGCCGAGGTTGGGGAGTTTGCTCTGGGGGATGAGTTGCGTTGTTGTCATTCGTCGTCTGCCGCTCGTAAACCGATGTCAAATGACTATAACACGGCCAACGAGCTTGGCAATCAAGACGTTTAGATGTCTAAAGCTTTTTAACAGCACTTTGCTCCGCCCTTCCCGCCGTAGCGCGCATCCTGGCGGTCGCGGAAAAACGCTTCGTAGGTCATTGGCGTCTGGTCCGGGTGGTTAACGCGCATATGCTCAACGTAGTTGTCGTAATCCGGCACGCCAATCATCATTTTAGCCGCCTGACCGAGATATTTTCCGGCTTTTGAGAGCGTATCAAACATCGTTTTTGTCCTTATCAGATTAACCCGGCGTCGCCATGCTCGGCCGGGTTACAGATGACATTAATGCGCGCGTTTCGCCTGAGCAACCAGGTTTTCCGCATCCGCAGGCATCGGCTCATACGGCGTTTCTTTTGCCGTCGGTTTGTCCTCTTTCAGCGCCGCCAGCGCGGTTTTCAGCGAGAACAGCGCCAACACGACGACCACCACCATAAAGAAGATGGTCAGACCGGCATCAAGACGGTTGTTAAACACCAACTGCGCCAGCTGCGACTCGGTGTACTGCGGCGGAATGTTACCGCTGTCGATCATCGCCTGGAACTTATTGGCAATTGCCAGGAAGCCCACGCGCGTATCCTCGCTGAACGATTTCTGCCAGCCCGCCACCAGCGTACACACCAGCAGCCACGACGTCGGCACCAGCGCAACCCACGCGTAGCGTTGGCGTTTCATCTTGAACAGTACCACCGCGCACAGCATCAGCGCCATACCCGCCAGCATCTGGTTGGCGATACCAAACAGCGGCCACAGAGTGTTGATACCGCCCAGCGGATCCACCACGCCCTGATGAAGGAAGTAACCCCAGGCCAGCACGCACAGCGCCGTCGCCAGCAGGTTAGCCGGCAGCGAATCGGTGCGTTTCAGCCCCGGATTGATCACCCCCAGCAGGTCTTGCAGCATAAAGCGCGCCGCACGGGTACCGGCATCCACCGCCGTCAGGATAAACAGCGCTTCAAACAGAATCGCAAAGTGATACCAGAACGACACATCCATCAGCCCGCCCAGCGCACCGTGGAGAATATAGGCCATCCCCACCGCCAGAGTCGGCGCGCCGCCCGCGCGGGAGATAATGGATTGTTCCCCCACCTCGTTGGCAATCTGATGTAGCAGATCAGGCGTTACCGCGAAGCCCCAGGAGCTCACGACCTGCGCTGCCGAAGCCACCACGTCTGCGGTTCCTGCCGGTGCCAGCATCGCCATCGGGCTGTTCATCGCAAAATAGACGCCCGGGTCGATAATACAGGCGGAAACCAGCGCCATAATCGCCACGAAGGATTCCATCAACATCCCGCCGTAGCCAATAAAGCAGGCCTGGTTTTCGTTGGCCAGCATCTTCGGCGTGGTGCCGGAAGCGATCAGCGCGTGGAAGCCAGACACCGCGCCACAGGCGATGGTGATAAACAGGAACGGGAACAAATCGCCGGTCCAGACCGGGCCGGTGCCGTCGACAAACTTGGTCAGGGCAGGCATGGTAAGGGTAGGACGCATAATCAGAATACCGATCGCCAGGCCGACGATGGTACCGATTTTCAGGAAGGTCGAGAGGTAGTCACGCGGTGCCAGCAGCAACCATACCGGCAGCACCGAGGCCACAAAACCGTAACCCACCAGCATCCAGGTTAACTGCACGCCGGTATAGTCAAACCACGGAGCCCAGGTTTCGCTCTCGGCCACCCAGCCGCCGGAAATAATGGCAAAGACCAGCAGCACCAGGCCAATCACCGACACCTCGCCAATGCGCCCCGGGCGCAGATAGCGAATGTAAATCCCCATAAACAGCGCCAGTGGAATGGTAAAGGCCACGGTGTAAGTCCCCCACGGGCTGTGGGTCAGCGCTTTCACCACGATCATCGCCAGCACCGCCAGAATGATCACCATGATCATAAAGGTGGCAATCAGCGCAATGACCCCTGCCGTCGGCCCCATCTCCTCTTTTACCAGTTCCCCCAGCGAACGTCCGTCGCGACGGGTGGAGACGAACAGCACCATAAAGTCCTGAACCGCACCAGCCAACACCACCCCGGCCAGCAGCCAGATCATGCCCGGCAGATAGCCCATCTGCGCCGCCAGTACCGGGCCGACCAACGGACCGGCCCCGGCAATCGCCGCAAAGTGGTGACCAAACAGCACTTTCTTATCCGTTGGCACATAATCAAGACCGTCGTTATGCCGCACCGATGGCGTCATACGGGTTGGGTCAACCTGCAGCACATTTTTGGCGATATACAGGCCGTAGAAACGGTAGGCGATAAGATAAACACAGACCGCCGCGACGACTATCCACAGCGCGTTTATCTGTTCCCCCCTATTGAGGGCGATATAGCCAAGGGCAAAGGCTCCGACAATGGAGAGCAATGCCCATATAAGGTATTTCCCTGAATTGTTCATAGTTATTGTCCGTATCAGTAGCAGAGGATGTTACATTTTGTGTCCGTAGCAACACGTATGATTTAACAACCTTGAAACCAATCTGAACAGGAACAGAACCCGACATTTACATCACATTGTTAACGGGATCACTTAAGTCAGAAAAACGGATGAGTGCTAGAGGGGGAAATTGAGATGAATACGGCTACGACAAGACGGAATGTAGGCCGGATAAGCGAAGCGCCATCCGGCAATGTACGGCATCGTGCCGGATGGCGCTTCGCTTATCCGGCCCATTATCCGCAAAATATTAAGCTACCCCAGCACCGCCGTCCCCAGCCGGCAGGTACAGCAACGCCGCCCCTGCTCGTCAAAAACGACAATTTCCCAGCTCTGGCTCTGCCGTCCCAGGTGCAAAGGCTGACACACTGCTCGCACCTGTCCTTGCGATACCGGGCGATGGTGGGAAGCATTCAGCTCGGTGCCCACCACGCACTGACCCTCGCGAGTCATCAGAAAACCGGCCATCGAGCCTAGCGTCTCCGCCAGTGCCGCCGACGCGCCGCCGTGCAGCAGTCCAAAAGGCTGATGGGTACGGCTATCCACCGGCATCACCGCTTCCAGGCTATCGTCACCGATATGGGTATAGATAATCCCTAAATGCGCCACCAGGGTGTTATCACTGGTCGCGTTCAGCTCATCAAGCGTTAAATGGCGTTTCCAGATCATCCTATGCCCCCAGCGTCGAACCGCCGTCCACCACGATATCCTGCAACGTAATATGGCTGGCGCTGCGGGAGGCGAGGAACAGAATGGTACTGGCAATTTCCTGCGGACGGGCAATTTTGCCCAGCGGAATGCCCAGCTTAAACTGCTCGGCAAACCCGCGGATACGTTGCTGCTCCGCATCGTCACTGACCCACAGCGTACGTTGCATGTCGGTATCAGTCGAACCCGGTGAGACGATATTACAGCGCACCCCCGCGCTCGCCAGCTCTAACCCCACGGTCAGCGCCAGGCTTTTCAGCGCCGCCTTGGAGGCACCGTAGGCGCTCATGCCGATGCGCGGCGTGTGTGCGGCGTCCGACGCCACGGTGACAATCGCCCCGCCCTGCTGACGGCGAAACTGCGCCATCGTATTCTGGAATAAATTAAACGCACCGCCGACGTTGACCGCAAAGGTCTGCTGCCAGTCAGCCAGACTAAGCGCATCCGTCGCCCCCATGCGCAAAATCCCCGCCGCGTTCACCAGCACATCCAGACGCTCAGTGCCAGCCAACAGGCGTTCACACACCTGCTCCACCTGCTGCGCATCGGCCACATCCAGCACCTCGGTCGCAAACGGGTAATCTGCGCCGTCGAAGGCTAAATCGAAGCCCGTCACCTGCGCGCCGGCTTCCACGAAGGCCAGCGCGGTGCTATAGCCAATGCCTTTCCCTGCCCCGGTCACCCACACGGTCTGGCCGCGAAAATCGAAGCCAGCCATTATTTCACCTCACGGGAAAGCAGCGCCCACCAGGCGTCAATGCTCGGATTTTTCGCCAGCATCACGAAGTCGATGTCACCGTGTACTTTACGCCAGCGTGCCGCCAGCGCCATCATGCGTACGGAGTCGAGCCCGTAATCAATCAGGTTATCGTCGTCGAACGGCTCGTCAGACTCATCCAGCAGCGGCAGCACCAACGCGCGTAGCGCCTCTTTGCTGGCAGGAACCGAGGGCAGCAATTCGTCGGTCATCACCACGCGACCGCTGCGCCCGGCGACATATTTCAGCGACATCAGATGCTCATCGCGGCTGAAGTCCGCCAGCGCGTCGGCGACGAAGAAAGGCTTAATATCGCGCATAAAGGCGTCGGTGGCGGTGGTCATACAGCCGATGTGCGCGTACACGCCGGTGATGATCAACTGGTTACGGCCAGTCTCTTTGAGCATCTGCTCCAGCGGCGAGCGATGGAAAGCGCTGTAGCGCCACTTCACCAGCACGGTGTCCTGGTCGTCCGGCGCCAGCGCGGCAATCACTCGCTGCTGCTCCGGCGAGCGGGTCAGGCCCGGCCCCCACATGTCGTTAAGCAGTGCGCGGTCCTCGTCGCTCTGCTCTTTTGGCTGCGCGGTGTAATAGACCGGAATTCCATTTTTCTTGCAGAAATCGCGCAGTGCGGCAATGTTGGCCACCACCGTGTCCATCATTTCGCTGTCTTCACCCCAGAAGTTGAGGAAATACTCCTGCATATCGTGAATCAGCAGCGCCGCACGCGCGGGTTCAAACGCCCAGCTCACCTTGTTTTCAGGGATGTCCATCGCGGTTGGCAGCGCGTAGCCCTGCAGTTTTGGAATTGCCATGTTGTTCTCTCCTTCAGGCCTGTGAGCGGCTGGCCAGCCACTGACGCAATTGTTTTTTATCCACTTTGCCGACGTGGGTCAGCGGCAGTTCATCCACGCACTCCACGCGATCCGGCAGCTTAAATTCAGCCACGCCCTGTTCACGCAGGAAGCGACGGACCTGCACCGCGCGCAGCGGTTCTTTCACCACCAGATACGCGCAGCTTTTCTCGCCCAGCAGGGTGTCTTCCATGCTGACCAGCGCCGCATGGACCACCGCCTCATGACGCAGCAGCAGGTTTTCAATCTCTTCCGCGGCAATCTTCTCGCCGCCGCGGTTAATCTGATCTTTTTCACGCCCCTGCACGGTGATGTAACCCTCCTCATCAATCGAGATCAGGTCGCCGGAACAGTAGAAACCGTCAGCATCAAACGCGCTGGCGTTATGCTGAGGACTTTTGTAGTAGCCGCGGAAGGTGTAAGGGCCGCGCGTCATCAGGCGCCCCACTTCACCGCGAGGCAGCGGGTTACCCTCTTCGTCCGCCACCCACACTTCATCGTCAGGGCACATCGGGTACCCCTGAGTGTTGAGGATTTTTTCTGGCGTATCATCAAGACGGGTGTAGTTCACCAGCCCTTCCGCCATGCCGAAAACCTGCTGGAGCTGGCAGCCAATCTCTGCCGGAATCCGCGCAGCCAGCGTGGCGGACAGGCGTGCGCCGCCCACCTGCAGCAACGTCAGCGAACGTAGCTGAGCGTTACCGGCCCCCTCGGCAATCGCCTGTAGCCACAGGCTGACCGCCGGGGGTACCAGCGCCGCGACGTTCACCTGGTGTTTTTCTATCAGCGGGAAGCACAGCGTCGCGCTCGGGTCCGCCGCCAGCACCACCGTTCCTCCCGCCAGGAACACGCCCAGCGCGCCTGGTGAACTCATGGCGTAGTTGTGCGCCGACGGAATAGCACACAGATAGCGCGTCGCCGCATCAAAGCGACACACTTCATTACTGCGGCGAATACTGTAGTAATAGTCGTTATGGGTGCGAGGGATAAGCTTCGGCGTGCCGGTACTGCCGCCGGAAAGCTGAAAAAAGGCCACCTCATCCGCGGCGGTCGGCGTCGGCGTGAAGCCCATCGCCGGGCGAGCTATCGCCGCTTCCAGCGCGTGTTCCCCTTCACCATTGCGTAGCAGTACGACGCGTAAAGCACGGTGCTGCGCGCAGAAATGATTGAGGAAGGTCTCATCAGCAAACAGCGCGTGACCGCGATCGGCAATCAGGGCTGCGGGGGATATCTGCTCGGCGTAGGCATTCAGCTCACTACGCTGATGGCTGAACAGCGCGTTAACTGGCGCAACGCCAATCTTCAACAATGCAAATAAGGTGATATAAAACTCGACGATATTGCCCAGCTGCACCAGCGCCGTTTCACCGCGCTTCAGCCCCTGGCTTTGCAGCGTCGCGGCCAGATTGTCGATGGCCTGATTCAGCGCGCGATAGCTTATCTGACGTTCGCCGTCGATAACCGCAATCGCATCACTTTCGGCATGACGCGTCACCATGTCGGTGAGCAGCAGATCCTGCCAGTAGCCTTTTTCACGATAGCGCGCCGCAAGCGCATCCGGCCAGCGGGTAAATTCTACGGTCATTCTGATTCCTTAATGCAGGCCGAACACGTTCAGCATGGTCGAGAGTTTGACGCCGGTTTCGCGCCATTCGGACTCCGGCGATGAAGCGGGCACGATGCCCGCGCCGGCGAACAGGCGCACGCGATTGGCCTTCACGCGCGCGCAGCGAATCGTCACCACCCACTCGCCGTTCCCTTCGGCATCACACCAGCCCACAATGCCGCCAAACAGCTCGCGGTCAAACGGTTCCAGTTCAGCAATCACCTGTTTCGCCGCCTGATGCGGGAAACCGCTCAACGCTGGCGTCGGGTGCAGCAGGCAAGCCAGCGTCAGGGCGTTTTCCGCCGCTTTCGCCTGCCCTTCAATCGGCGTCGCCAGATGCCACAGCGTTGGCGTGGTAATCAGCTGCGGCGTCTGCGGCAACGTCAGTTGCAGGCTGCGCGGCGCCAGCGTACGTTGCATCGACTGGGTCACCAGCTCGTGTTCATGGCGGTCTTTTTCCGATGCCAGCAGACGGTTACCCGCTTCACGATCCAGCAGGTCATCCGGCTGACGACGCGCCGATCCAGCCAGCGGCAGCGAACTGAAACGATCGCCCTCTTTACGCAGTAGCAGTTCCGGGCTCGCCCCCAGCAGCACCCCACCGTCCGGCAGCGGGACATGGAAGTTAAAGCTTGCCGGGTTTTGCGCGACCAGTCGTTCCAGCAGCACGCCGCTGTCCAGCGACTGCCCGGCGGTAATATCAATCAGCCGGGAGAGCACCACCTTATCGACCTGCGGGGTCGCCGTCAGCGCCGCCGCGCGGGCAACCATATCGAGGAAAACGGGGTGTTGCGGAATTTCCTGACGCTCGGTCACCCGCATCGGTTCGCGAGACGCGTGGTAGCGCGAGGTGTGCTGTTTTACGGTGCGTGAGAAGGACTCACAGCGCTCAGGAATGAACAACGCAGACGGCTGGCGGGTATCAAACGGAATCGCCCCCACCATCACCGGATTGGCGATCCCGGCGGCTTTGGCTGCGGCGAACGCCGAGGCTAAACCTTGCTGAAAGGCGCTATCGGGCGCATCGCCCCCTTCTGCGGGGCAGGTAAAGCGCTGGAAGCAACCCGAGGTCGTAAAACTGCGGAACGGCGACATAAAGAAAAAGCGGTCGGCCGAAAGCGTGGCCCGATGCTGCTGTTCTTGTTCATCCGCAGTCAGTGACGTTTCCATATCATCCTCCAAAAAACGATAAAGATATTACGAATAATTATCATTTATATTTTGGTTTGGTAACCTAAAAGTAAACGCTTCATATGTCAACAGCGCAACGCAGCATCTTGTGCTTAATCGCGATGTCGCCGCCCCAATATGGCGCTTGCAACAGTTCAGCGCCGGGCTTGCATCCGGGGCGGACAATAGTTGAAAATGAGAAGCATTAACTAACTGCAACCGGGATGCATTTCTGTGAAACTCTCCGCTTTATGGCGCACCGCCGCGCTGATCGCTGGCTTCAGCGTTTTAGGACTCTCCTCAGCGCAGGCCGCCGACTGGCCGCGCCAGGTCACCGACAGCCATGGCGTACACACGCTGGAACAAAAACCCACGCGTATTGTATCCACCAGCGTCACCCTCACCGGCTCGCTGCTGGCCATTGACGCGCCGGTGATCGCCAGCGGCGCCACCACCCCCAATAACCGGGTAGCCGATGCTCAGGGTTTCCTGCGCCAATGGGGCGACGTCGCCAAAGCCCGTAAAGTGACCCGCCTGTATATCGGTGAACCCAGCGCTGAAGCGGTGGCTGCGCAGATGCCAGATTTGATTCTGATTAGCGCCACCGGCGGCGACTCGGCGCTGGCGCTGTACGATCAGCTCTCCACCATCGCTCCCACGCTTATCATCAACTACGACGATAAAAGCTGGCAGGCGCTGCTGACCCAACTGGGCGGGATTACCGGCAACGAGCAGCAGGCGGCGGCGCGTATTGCCGAATTTGATAAACAGCTGGCGACGGTGAAGCAGCAAATTAAACTGCCGCCGCAGCCGGTCAGCGCGCTGGTGTACACCGCAGCAGCCCATAGCGCTAACCTGTGGACCAGCGAATCCGCACAGGGGCAGTTCCTGCAGCAGCTTGGCTTTACCCTCGCGACATTGCCGCCTGGTCTGCATGCCAGCCAGAGTCAGGGTAAACGCCACGACATCATCCAGCTTGGCGGTGAGAGCCTGGCTTCCGGCCTGAACGGCGAAAGCCTGTTCCTGTTTGCCGGTGACGAGAAAGACGCCGACGCGATTTACGCCAACCCGCTGCTGGCGCATCTTCCGGCCGTCAAAAATAAACACGTTTATGCGCTGGGCAGCGAGACGTTCCGCCTTGATTACTACAGTGCAACGCGGGTGTTAGCACGCCTGGCGGCGCTGTTTGGCTAAACGCCACTCCGGCATCATCCGATGCCGGATTTTACCTCATCAACATCACGCCAAACCTCATCGCTCCTGATGTTGTGTTGTGATTAGCCATTGTCATTACGCTACCGGATTATTTGCTCACGCCACTTACGGCGACGCCTTTACACCGAGAGGAGATGAACATGGCGAAGAGTAAATTGATCCAAAACGATACACTGACCGAAACCAGTAATGCGGCCGATGGTTTTAACCCCGCAACCGAAGACAGCATGCTGAGCTACACCTCCGCGCGTGTGGCCAAACCGGTCTACAACGAATACAGCGCCAACGCGGCCAAACCGAAAGTCTTCGGCTACTTCACCGACTGGTCTCAGTATGATTCTCGTCTGCAGTCAATTGATACGCCCCTGGAGCGCGGCCGTGGCTATGATGTCACCAACGTCTCCCCGCTGGCCTATGACAAAATCATCGCGGGTTTTGTCGGTATCGTCGGTTTTCATAAAATGGACGGTCAGGAGCGTGATGTCGTGGCGGAAGCCGCGGAACTGTGCGGCAAAGTGAAATACGAACCGACCTTCCTCGACCCATGGGGCGATTTCCAGAGCTACATCAACGTGGGCTATGATGTGAGCGGTTGGGATGTTGACCCGAAAACCGTGACCCAGGCTAATACCAAAGGCTTCCTCGGCGCGCTGCGCGATCTGCAGGCCAAAGCAAAATCGCTGGGCCATAACCTTGAGCTCTCCATGAGCATCGGCGGCTGGACCATGAGCAACGGCTTCCATGAAACCGCCGCCAGCGATGCCTCGCGTAAAATCTTCGCCAAAGGTCTGGTGAAGCTGTTCAAGCAGTTCCCGATGTTCAGCGGCGTCGATCTCGACTGGGAATACCCGAACGTTGAAGCGGCTGGCAACCCGTACGGCGAAGAAGACGGCGCGAACTTTGCGCTGCTGATTGCCGAAGTTCGCAAGCAGCTGGATGCCGCTAACCGCAAAGACGTCAAAATTTCGATTGCGGCTTCCGCCGTCATTGAAAAACTGCAGTTTATCGACCTCAACACGATGATGAATGCCGGTATGGATTACATTAACGTCATGAGCTACGACTTCTTCGGCACCCCGTGGGCGGAAACGCTGGCGCACCACACTAACCTGAAGGCCACCACGCCGGGCGGCTGGTCAGTGGAAACCATCGTTGACTATCTGCTGGAGCAAGGCTTCCCGGCTGAACGTATCAACATTGGCTACGCAGGCTACACCCGAAACAGCCGGAATACCGAAATCACCAGTTTCTCACCGCTGGAAGGCTCCTACATGCCTGGCGGCGGCACCACGACCGGCACCTTTGAGTCCGGCACCAGCGAATGGTACGACGTGATGTACAACTACCTGGATCTGGAAAACCAGAAAGGTCGCAACGGCTTCAACGTCTATACCGACCAGGTTTCCAACGCGGATTATCTGTATAACCCGCAGTCCAAACTGTTTATGTCTTTGGATACCCCGCGCACCATTAAAGCCAAGGGCGAATATGCGGCAAATTTGGGACTAGGCGGCGTCTTTACCTGGACGGTGGACCATGATAACGGCGTGCTGGTTAACGCTGTACGCGAAGGTCTGGGTTATGAAATCAGCAAGCAAGTCATCGACATGGAACCGTTCTATTTCGAAGGCATCAACATCACTCAAGCGGATGAAGAAGCGCAGGACACACCGGTAAAACCGGAAATCAACCATGCGCCAAACGCGCTGATTGAACTGATGATCGTCGGCGGCTCGCGCATTCGTCTCTCCGGCGCAAAATCCTCTGATGAAGATAGCGACATGCTGAGCTACAGCTGGGGTGTACCGTCGGATATTGTTGTCGATGATAAAACTACGGCTGACATTGAGTTTGATGTCCCCAACGTGGAAACGGAGACAACATACACCTTCACGCTGTTTGTGCGTGATATCTGGGGCGAACCATCCAGCCAGCAGCGCTTTGTCCTCT
This sequence comes from Kluyvera sp., assembly GCF_965301105.1. Taxonomy (NCBI): domain Bacteria; kingdom Pseudomonadati; phylum Pseudomonadota; class Gammaproteobacteria; order Enterobacterales; family Enterobacteriaceae; genus Kluyvera; species Kluyvera sp. The sequence continues at coordinate 52,850 of NZ_CBDKZX010000010.1, read as the reverse complement.
CGGTCGTTCCCGCGCCGTCAAAAGCACAGCCTGACGAAGAAGAAGAGGACGATGCCGGGTACGATTCTGACGATGATAACGCGGAGACGGACGAGACGCCGGAAGAGAAGATCGATGCCGATGAAAATGCGCCGTACCCGTGGTGGGACGCCAGTACCATTTATGGCGCAACCTGGGGCGCTTTCGAAACCGTGAGCTGGAAAGGACATAACTATCAGGTCAAGTGGTGGTGCTGCGGTCAGCAGCCGGATCTTAACTGTTCGCAGGGCGACGTCTGGATCGACCTTGGCGCTTATTAACGCTAACCAGCATGATAGCGGGCTCCGGAGCAATCCGGAGCCTTTACGCTTATGTTTTTTCTGCCGGGAGTGGTCGCTGGAAACAACGCAGTTCCCTCAACAATCCCAGTAGCATCACCCCAACAATCGCCAGCCCCCAGCCGCTTACGCTTGCCGACGCCACCGGCGTCAACACTGCCCCCAACCCACCGAGCAGCGCCGCGCCAATCGCGTCGCCAGTGACGTTCTGCGCAGTCCACAGCCCGTTAATCCGCCCCAGCATCGCCTCCGGCGTCTGGGTCTGAATCAAGGTATATTGCAGCAGCGAGCTGATCGCGCTCAGCCAGCCGAACAACGCCAGGCACACGAAGCCCAGCGTCCAGTGCGGCATCATGGCGAACAGGCCAATGGCGACAAATGCGCCGACGGTAGCCAACAGCATGATCCAGCCGGGTCGCTCGTTCTGCGCCAGCCTGCCGCTGGTTAACGCGCCGAAGGCCGCCCCCAGCGGGATCGCCGCGTACAACAAGCCAATCTGCGCTGCCGACATCTGCCAGCCCAGCGCCAGCGCCGGATAAAGCACGCGTACCGCGCTCGCCATGGTGAGCAACCCGCCCAGCAGCGCGATGCCGCCAATCAGCGGGCTACCGAGCAAGAAGCGGAACCCGGCCGCCAGCGATGACAATGGATGTTCGCGCGGTTGCGGTGGCGGTGGCAACTGCGGTAAACGCAGCAGCGTCAGCGTGGTGATAAAGGTGCCGAGCGCCGCCAGCAGGTAGTTCCACGACACGCCGCCGGAAGCCAGCAGCAGGCCGCCGACCATCGGTGAAATCACCGAGCCCAAGCGCACCGTCAGCATGGTAATCGCCCCGGCCTGCATCAGGTTTTCGCGCCCCACCAGCGCCGGCGTCGCCGCCAGCAGCGCCGTAACGCCAAGCGAGGCAAAGAAACCATCCCACAGCCCCAGCAGGTAGATAGCCAATAGCGACGGCTCCGGCAGCAGCGCGTTTAGCCACAGGCCGATAAAACCGACGCCGCAGGTGCCGCGCGCCAGCAAAATCAGTTTGCGGCGCTCATAGCGGTCAGCCAGCACGCCCCCCACCATCAGCCCAACGAACATCGCCCCGCCGGTGAGCGTCACCGACAGCCCCACCTGCCAGGTGGAGTGGGTCATCATCTGGATTTGCACCGGAACGGCGACCCCAAGCAGGCCAAGCGACAAAATGGAGATAAAGCGGGCAATAAAGACGGCGCGGAAGGCCGGATGTGTTTTTAGCAGGCTCAGATTCAGCAGCCAGGATTGTCGGTTCATTACAAGACCTTGAGCTTTTTTTTCGTACCCTTTTCGAGGTCGCTCATGCTAACATAAACGAATAAGATAGATAACGATAATCACTATCATTATCAAATCAGGGATGTTGCTATGTCGTTTTCCACCGCCGCGTTGCGCGCCGTTGCGCTGCCCGGTCTGCTATTGCTGCTGGTTCTCGCTGCGACGCTAAGCTTGTTGATCGGCGCGACGCCACTGCCGGTTTCCGTTGTCGTCGATGCGCTGAGCGGCACCTGCCACAGCGCCGATTGCACTATCGTTCTCGATGCCCGTCTGCCGCGCACCCTCGCTGGCCTGCTGGCCGGTGGCGCGCTGGGCCTTGCCGGCGCGCTCATGCAAACCCTCACCCGCAACCCGCTGGCCGACCCCGGCATTCTTGGCGTTAACGCCGGCGCCAGCTTTGCCATCGTGCTGGGCGCGGCGCTGTTGGGTATTACCTCGCCACAGGAACAGCTGGCGATGGCCTTTTGCGGCGCGCTGGTGGCGTCACTGATCGTGGCGTTCACCGGTAGCCAGGGCGGCGGCCAGCTCAGCCCGGTACGCTTAACGCTGGCGGGCGTTGCGCTGGCTGCGGTGCTGGAAGGGTTCTCCAGCGGTATCGCCCTGCTCAACCAGGACGTCTACGATCAACTTCGCTTCTGGCAGGCCGGTTCACTGGATATCCGTACGCTGCAAACGCTCAAAACGGTGCTGATTCCGGTGCTGGTTGCCGGCGCGGTGGCGCTGATGATGAGCCGCTCGCTGAACAGTTTGAGCCTGGGCACCGATACCGCCACCGCGCTCGGCAGTAAAGTGGCGCGCACGCAAATTCTGGGGCTGCTGGTGATTACCATCCTCTGCGCCAGCGCGACCTCGGTGGTCGGCCCTATCGCCTTTATCGGTCTGATGATGCCGCATATCGCCCGCTGGCTGGTGGGCTCGGATCACCGCTGGTCGCTGCCGGTCACCCTGCTGGCAACCCCGTCGCTGCTGCTGTTCGCCGATATTGCGGGCCGCCTGCTGGTTCCCGGCGAACTGCGCGTGTCGGTGGTCAGCGCTTTTATCGGCGCGCCGGTGCTGATTTTCCTCGTCCGCCGTAAATCTTCCGGAGGTGGCCGATGAACGCCCCTTCCCGTCGTCTGCTCGCCAGCTGCCTGCTGCTGGTCATTGGCTGTTTACTGCTAACGCTCCTGAGTCTACGCAGCGGCGCAGTGACGCTGGAATTTTCCCAGGTCTTCAGCGCGTTATTCGGCGACGCGCCGCGCGCCGTCGCCATGGTGGTGACCGAATGGCGTCTGCCACGGGTGCTGATGGCGCTGTTGATCGGCGCCGCGCTGGGCGTCAGCGGCGCGATTTTTCAGTCGTTGATGCGTAACCCGCTGGGTAGCCCGGACGTGATGGGCTTTAACACCGGGGCATGGAGCGGCGTACTGGTAGCGCTGGTCTTCTTCGGCCAGAACCTGACCACCATTACTCTCGCCGCGATGGCAGGCGGCATTGCCACCTCGCTGCTGGTGTGGGCGCTGGCGTGGCGCAATGGTATCGAAACCTTCCGCCTGATTATTATCGGCATCGGCATCCGCGCGATGCTGATGGCCTTCAACACCTGGCTGCTGCTGCGCGCCTCGCTGGAAACCGCCGTCTCTGCGGGGCTGTGGTTTGCCGGGTCGCTCAACGGCCTGACCTGGGCCAAAATCTGGCCCGCCGCACCGCTGATGATTGTCGCGCTGGCCTGTGCGGCACTGCTGGTGCGCCGCCTGCGTCTGCTGGAGATGGGCGATGACAGCGCCTGCGCGTTGGGGGTGCGTGTCGAATATTCTCGCCTGCTGCTGATGCTGGTCGCCGTGGTGCTCACCGCCGCCGCCACCGCGCTGGCCGGGCCGATTTCCTTTATTGCGCTGGTCGCTCCGCATATCGCCCGCCGCCTGAGCGGCACCGTGCGCTGGGGATTGACCCAAGCCGCGCTCTGTGGGGCGCTGCTGCTCACCGCCGCCGATTTCTGCGCACAACAACTGTTCTTGCCTTACCAGCTTCAGGTGGGCGTGGTGACCGTCAGTCTTGGCGGTATCTATCTCATCGTGCTGCTTATTCAGGAGTCTCGTAAAAAATGACCGATACCGTCGCCCGTTTGCGCGGCGAGGCGTTAACCCTCGCCTACGGTAAAAAAACCATCGCCGAGTCGCTGAATGTCACCATTCCGGACGGTCATTTCACCGCCATTATCGGCCCTAACGGCTGCGGTAAATCGACGCTGCTGCGCACGCTCAGCCGCCTGATGACGCCGACTCACGGTCACGTCTATCTCGACGGCGAAGAGATTCAGCGCTATGCCAGTAAAGAGGTGGCGCGACGTATCGGTCTGCTGGCGCAAAACGCCACCACGCCCAGCGATATTTCAGTACAGGAACTGGTAGCGCGAGGGCGCTATCCGCACCAGCCGCTATTTACCCGCTGGCGGCAGGAAGATGAGGATGCCGTCCAGCGCGCGATGCAGGCGACCGGGATCGTTGAACTGGCGAATCAGAGCGTGGACACCCTCTCCGGCGGCCAGCGTCAGCGTGCATGGATTGCGATGGTGCTGGCGCAGGATACCGCGATTATGCTGCTCGACGAGCCGACCACCTGGCTGGATATCAGCCATCAGATTGATTTGCTGGAACTGTTAAGCGAGCTAAACCGCGAACGCGGTTTTACGCTCGCTGCCGTGCTGCATGATTTAAACCAGGCATGCCGCTACGCTACGCACCTGATTGCGCTGCGCGAAGGGAAAATCGTCGCCGAAGGCGCGCCGCAAGAAATTGTGACGGCGGAATTGATTGAAGCGGTGTACGGGCTACGCTGCATGATCATTGACGATCCTGTGGCCCATACGCCGCTGGTGGTGCCGCTGGGGCGGCGGTAGCGCTTACTCCCTCTCCCTTTCAGGGAGAGGGCCGGGGTGAGGGTACATCGCGCACATTTCCCCTCACCCTAACCCTCTCCCCAAAGGGGCGAGGGGATCAAACCGAACGCGCTTTCCGGACAGAGAAAAACCGAATCCCTACCCCAATATCTCCCGGATCACCGGCCCTATCGTCTCAAACGCCGCGGGCGTGATGATATCCACGTGCGCGCAGTCCTGGCTGTAAACCTCCAGTTCCCCCACCCATGGCCCCCATGCCGTCTGCGGGTCCGCCTGCCGGGTTTTCTCCGCCACAAACAGCGTCGCTTTCCCGTCGAACGTGGCGCTGTGCGCGGTGGTCAGCAGCCGTACCGCATCGGCATAGTTGCCTTCAATCGCGCTGAACAGCGCGCTGGACCCTTGCCCCTGCTGCGCGGCGAGAAATGCTTCGCGTTCGCGGTTTATCTCCGCCAATACAGCCGGGTCGAGGCCGTTAGCCTCTTTTTCCGCCCAGTTTTGTGTCTCCGGCGGCCAGGTATCCAGCAGGCCGAGGAACGCCACCGTTTCACCGCGCTGGCGTAACCGGGCGGCGATGCCCTGCGCCAGCGTCCCACCGAGGGAATAGCCCAGCAGATAGTACGGCCCGTGTGGCTGCTGCGCCAAAAGCGTCGCCAGATGCTGCTCGCAGACTTCGTCCAGCGTCTGCGCCGTTTGCATTGGCCCTTCCGGGCGCGGCGACTGAATGCCGGTGATTGACCAGCGCGGCGACAGATAGCGCGACAGCACGCTGAACTGCCAGGCGAAGCCCGATGCAGGATGGAAGCAGTACAACGTCGGACCGTCGCCAGTGCGCAGCGGCAGCAGCGGCTCATAGCCCAGACGCATTACCTGCTCCTCATCGTCGCTCTCCAGCAACGCACTCAGTTTAGCCACCGTCGAGGAGACCATCACCTGCCCCGGCGTCACCTGACGCCCGCTACGCTGGCTGAGTATTGCCGCCAGGCGCATCGCCAGCAGCGAGTGTCCGCCGAGGACGAAGAAATCGGCGTCGATATCCAGAATTTCGCAGCCTAACAGCTGGCTGAACGCCTCGGCCACCTGCGTCTCTGTCGCCGACTGCGGCGCACGCCCGGCGGTTTTCTGCGTCAGCGACGGCAACGGCAGCGCCTTGCGATCCAACTTACCGTTGGCGCTGAGCGGCAGCGCGCTAAGCTGCAGCAACACCACCGGCACCATATGCGGCGGCAGACGATCGCGCAATTGCGCCAGCAGCGCATCGGTATCCAGCGGCAGACCCGAAGTCGAGACCACATAGCCCACCAGTTGACGCGCATCGCCGCCGGTGGCAGCGGCCTGGTTAATAACGCAGGCGTGAGTGACCGCGTGCTCCACGTCTTCCAGCGTCTGCATCACCCGATCGATTTCACCCAGCTCAATGCGCTGGCCGCGAATTTTCAGCTGATCGTCGCTGCGGCCTAAATACTCCACCGCACCGCTATCCAGCCAACGCGCCACATCGCCGGTGCGATACATACGCTCGCCGGGAGCAAACGGGTCGGCGATAAAGCGGCTGGCGGTCAGGTCCGGACGCCCCAGATAGCCCTGCGCCAGTTGAATGCCGGTGAGATAGAGATCGCCTGCGACGCCAAACGGCACCGGGCGCATCATCGCATCGAGGATGCGCAGCCCGGTATTCCACACCGGGAAACCAATCGGCACGCTGTTGCCCGTTACCGCCGCCAGCGCTTCGCCATAGGCCGGGTACCAGCTCACATCAACGGCGGCTTCCGTCGGCCCATAAAGGTTGTGCAGCGGCACGTGAGTGAGCACTTCCCATTCCCGGCACAGCGCGGTCGGCAGCGCTTCACCGCTGCAAAAGACCCGTTGCAGCGAACAGCAGCTGGCCGCGGTTTCCTGCGTCAGTGAGGCGACAAACGCCGCCAGCATCGACGGCACGAAGTGGGTCGTGGTGACGCCATATTGCGCAAAGAAGCGCTGCATCGCCAGCGGGTCACGATGCGCCTCCGGCTCGGCCATCACCAGGCTCGCTCCGGCGATAAACGGCCACCAGAACTCCCACACCGAGACATCAAAACTGCACGGCGTTTTCTGCGCCACCACGTCGGCGGCGGTCAGCGGATAGTGGTTCTGCATCCACAGCAGGCGGTTAACAATCGCCTCATGACCCACCATGACCCCTTTCGGGCGACCGGTCGAGCCGGAGGTAAAGATGATATAAGCGGTCTGTTCCGGCGTCGCCAGCGCTAACGGCTGGTCATCGCTCGTCGCCAGCGGCGCGTTCAGGCACAGGCTGGAGATATTTGGGAAACGGTGTAACTGATCGTCGGCGGTGATCAGCAGCGATGGCCGCGCGTCTTCCAGCATCATCTGCAGGCGGTCGTCGGGATAACCGGTGTCCAGCGGCAGCCAGGCGGCACCGGCCTCGACGATGGCGTGCAGCGCCAGCGTCAGGAAGACGGAACGCGGCAACGCCACGGCCACACTGTCGCCGGGCTTCACGCCGCGCTGACGCAACACGTTTGCCAGTGCCACTACCTGTTGGCGCATTTCGCGGTAGGTAAAGCGGTAATGGGCGTCAACCAGCGCCACGGCATCCGGCGTTTTTGCCGCCTGAGCGGCAACCAGCGAACTCAGCGTTTCACGCGGTAGCGTTTTACCCGTAGCGTTAATCTGCGCCAGACGATGATATTCATTACCGGAAAGCAGCTCGGCGTCGGCACAGCTTAAGGCTGGATTATCAGCAAACTGCTGCAATAATGCGGTTAAACGCGCGATATGTTGCTGCAAAGTCGCTTTATCATAACGTTGCTGATTCGCCAGCACTTCCAGCGTCAGGCCGCCCTCTTCATCCGGGAACAACGCCAGCTCAAGATCGTTCACCGGACCGGTCGCCAGCGTATGGGTGATGGCCGTCACGTCGTCGAAAGCCAGACGATAATCGAACATTTTGACGTTAAATACCGGGCCGAACAGCGCTTCATCACCGGCGGCTTTACCCGCATCACGGACAATCTGCTCGGCGTCGTAGCGCTGATGGCGACGCATTTTTTTCAGCTGTGCTGAGAGACGTATCGCCAGCTCGGCCAGCGTCTCCTGCCCATTGAGGGTGACCGCCAGCGGCAGCACGTTCAGCACCGGGCCCGTGGCAGTTAACGCCGCGGAACCCAGGCGGCGCATAAAAATAAATCCTGCGGCGTATTCACTGCGCCCGCACAGACGTCCCAGCCACAGCGCCGTTAGCGCCAGCGCCAGATCGGCTGGCTGGCAGTTCGGCTCAGCCGCGCTCAGGCGGCTAAACGCTCGGCGATCGGCGGTCAGCTTTAATCGCCAGATGGCACTGCTTTGCGCCCGCCCCGGCAGCGGCGCGGGTGAGAGTGAAGCGGGAGACGGCAGCGCTTTTCGCTGCTCGGCCCAGAAGGTTTTATCACGTAAGTACGCGTCGCTCTCGCGATAGCGCTGATATTCCTCCACCACTTCCGCAAACGGCGTGAACGCCGGTTCGGGCATCGCGTCACCGCGCTGCCAGGCCTGGTAAATGAGGCTTATCTGGCGGGTAATGGCCGGGAAGCTGAAACCGTCGACCAGCAGGTGGTGATAACGCTGATACCAGAACCAGCGCTTGTCGCCCACCCGGTAAAGGCGGTGGCAAAACAGCGGATTGCCGCTGTCGACGCGGCTGTTTTGCGCCAGGTCGGCCTGCATCCGCGTCAGCGCTTCCTGCGGCGGGTCGTCAAACGTACGTAAATCGTCGATCGGCGGTTCGGCGATAACCAGGCTGTCGTCAACCCACTGCCACACTTCACCGTTATCTTCGCCAAAGCGCAAACGCAGCGTATCGGCCTGCATCATGCCAGCGGCAATTGCCCGCGCCAGCAGCTCGCCGTCTATTTCACCTTGTAATTCAACGTAATGCGCCACGCCCCAGGCGTTTGGCAGCGTCGAGAGCGCCTCCGCCATCCAGATACCCGGCTGGGCGGCAATCAGCGGTAAACGCGGGCTCATGGGCGGCCTCCGGTGGTGGCAAAATGGTCGGGGGTTAGCGTGGTCCAGTGCGCGCTTAACCAGGCGTTGCACGCCTCAAGCGGCTGCGGTTGGCAGACCACCGTCCAGCCCGCGGGTAGCGTGCACTGCTGAGGCCAAAGGCTAAACTGTCGCTGCGGGTTTTGCAGAAGGTAAAACAGCCCTTGCGCCACATCGAAGGGGTTACTGACTTGCATACCAAACTCCTGTCGTTAATCGCGCTCGCGGCCCCATAGGGTCATCAGCCCGGCGGTCAGCCCGCCGCGCCAGCAAAGCGCATCATGTCCGCCGTCAACCTGACGCCAGAAAATCGGCAGCTGCGTGTGCTGTAATTGGGCAAAAAGCGCCTGATTGGCGCGAAAAATGAGCGGCTCACGAACACCGGCTTCGAGCACGATGCGTAACCCCTGAGGCTGAACTTCGCCGCGCTGAAGCTGTTGCAGAATCAGGCCGCTCTGGTGTCCTCCGCGGTGCGGCCACCAGTAAGAACCGGACTGGCTTAGCACGCAGCCAAATCGCGCCGGCCAGTGTAAGGCGGCGTACAGCGCCGACAGGCCGCCAAAACTCTGGCCAGCCACCACGGTGCGATCGGCACGTTCGCTGAAGGGCGCAATCGCCTGCACCTGCGGTAGCAGCTCTTGCTGTACCGCCAGCCAGAAGTCAGGGTTACACGGCAGCTCGATGCTGCGATGGGCGTTGTCGATGACATCAATCAACAGGTACACCGCCGGAGGCAGTTTGCCTTCGTCGGTTAACGCGGTCAGCGCGGGCCATACCGGCATACTTTCAGCCCAGAACTGGCCGTCGAGCAGCACCGCCAGCGGACGCTCTTCGTTACCCGCATCGCCGGTGGAAAAAATCCATGCCCGGCGCCGGTTACCCAGCCGTTCGCTGTGCCAGGTGATGCACTGCGGCGGGTTCCAGCGCGCGGCGGGCGCTGACCAGCCAGGCTGCTCCGGCGCCTGCGGCATCTCCAGCGCCGACACCGCGTGGCCGCGCCCGCCCTTCCAGCTCTGCGGATTAAGCGGGTCGGCGATCGCCTGCGGCAGCACCTTGCGCCAGCCTTCACGCAGCAGCATGCGGTCCGGTTCGGGTGTCGTGAAAATATCCGGGGAAAAATCATCTTCGCGCGCTGACGGCGCGAAGCAGTAGCTGCCGCGCCAGGTCGACGGCAGCGAGGTAGTCCAGCACCACGCATCGGTGTGGTCAATGCGTCGCAGGGTTTGCGGCACCGAGTTGTGGTGGTGATCGGTGACGCCGGTAATGTAAATCCACACCCGCCGAATCGGCGAAGTGGCCTCGCTTCCCGCCGGATCGCGCCACCAGAACGTCACCTGACATTCACCGTCAACACATTGATACTGTGGCCCTTTTATCGTCGCCCACCAGGCTTCACTTCCTGTCGCTAACTTCCCCACCACGTTAACCCCATGTTTATTGTGGAATTTATTGTTACAGCCTAAAATTTATTGATAATATTATTGATAACTATTTGCATTTGCAATAGCGTATTGGCGCGCAACTTTCACATGCTTTACGCATATAACCATGCCGGGGCTTGCCCTTTGGGACGGAGCTGTACGAGCCCCCGGCGACGAAAAGCAGGATACAAAATGAATAATAAAATCAAATCCCTGACCTTCCTGGTCAATTTGGGTATCTATGGCATGGCCGCTCCGGCCTTCGCCGCAGAAACAGACAGCAGCAAAACCGACGTCAACGGCGAAACCATGGTGGTAACCGCCGCCGAGCAGAACCTGCAGGCGCCGGGCGTTTCCACCATCACCGCCGATGAAATCCGCAAACGCCCGCCGGCGCGCGATGTTTCTGAGATCATCCGCACCATGCCTGGCGTGAACCTGACCGGCAACTCCACCAGCGGCCAGCGCGGTAACAACCGTCAGATCGACATTCGCGGGATGGGCCCGGAAAACACCCTGATTCTGGTCGACGGTAAGCCGGTGACCAGCCGTAACTCCATCCGTCTGGGCTGGCGCGGCGAGCGTGATACCCGTGGTGATACCAGTTGGGTACCACCGGAAATGATTGAGCGCATTGATGTTATTCGCGGCCCTGCGGCGGCACGCTATGGCAACGGCGCGGCGGGCGGCGTGGTGAATATCATCACCAAAAAGACCGAAAATGAATGGCACGGCTCCTGGAACGCCTACATGAATGCGCCGGAGCATAAAGACGAAGGTTCAACCAAGCGTACCGACTTCAGTCTGACCGGCCCGCTGGGCGATGCCTTCAGCTTCCGTCTGTACGGCAATCTCGACAAAACGCAGGCCGACGCCTGGGATATCAACCAGGGCCACCAGTCCGAGCGTACCGGTATCTATCAGGATACCCTGCCTGCGGGTCGCGAAGGCGTTGAAAATAAAAATATTAACGGTCTGGTGCGCTGGGACTTTGCGCCCATGCAGTCGCTGGAATTTGAAGCAGGCTACAGCCGTCAGGGGAACCTCTACGCGGGCGATACCCAGAACACCAACACTAACGATCTGGTAAAAGAGAACTACGGTAAAGAGACTAACCGTCTCTACCGCAATACCTACTCCGTCACCTGGAACGGCGGCTGGGATAACGGCATTACGACCAGCAACTGGGCGCAGTACGAACACACCCGAAACTCCCGTAAAGGCGAAGGTCTGGCCGGGGGTACCGAAGGGATCTTCAGCAGCAACCAGTTCTCTGACATTGATTTGTCGGATGTGATGCTGCACAGCGAAATCAACCTGCCGTTCGATTACCTGGTCAACCAGAACCTGACCCTCGGGACCGAGTGGAACCAACAGCGTATGAAGGATAACGCTTCTAACACCCAAACCTTTATGGGTGGCGATATTCCGGGTTACAGCAGCACCGATCGCAGCCCGTATTCAGAGGCCAAAATCTTCTCGTTGTTTGCCGAAAACAACATGGAACTGACCGACACGACCATGCTGACCCCGGCGCTGCGCTTCGATCATCACAGCATCGTGGGCGACAACTGGAGCCCGTCGTTGAACCTGTCGCAGGGACTGTTGGACGACTTTACCCTGAAAATGGGTATTGCCCGTGCCTATAAAGCGCCGAGCCTGTATCAGACAAACCCGAACTACATTCTGTACAGCAAAGGCCAGGGCTGCTACGCCAGCAAGGCAGGCTGCTATCTGCAGGGTAATGACGACCTGAAAGCCGAGACCAGCATCAACAAAGAAATTGGTCTCGAATTCAAACGTGATGGTTGGCTGGCTGGTGCCACCTGGTTCCGCAACGACTATCGCAACAAGATTGAAGCCGGCTATTCTCCGGTTTACACCAACGGCACAGGCACCGATGTCTACAAATGGGAAAACGTCCCGAAAGCCGTAGTGGAAGGTCTGGAAGGTACGTTAAACGTGCCGGTTAGCGAGACGGTGAACTGGACCAACAACATCACCTATATGCTGCAAAGCAAAAATAAAACCACCGGCGATCGTCTGTCTATTATCCCGGAATACACGCTGAACTCGACGCTGAGCTGGCAGATTCAGCAGGACGTGTCCGTTCAGTCGACCTTTACCTGGTACGGCAAGCAGCAGCCGAAGAAGTATAACTACAAAGGTCAGCCGGTCACCGGCAGCGAAACCAACGAAGTCAGCCCATACAGCATCGTTGGCCTGAGCGCGACCTGGGATGTGAATAAATACGTCAGCCTGACCGGCGGCGTGGACAACATCTTCGACAAACGTCACTGGCGTGCGGGTAACGCCCAGACCACCGGCGGCGCGACGGGTTATATGTACGGCGCCGGCGCGGAGACCTACAACGAATCCGGCCGCACCTGGTACATGGGAATTAACACCCACTTCTGATTGTTTGCACTCCCCTCTCCCACGCGGGAGAGGGTTTTTCAGGAGCCGCATGAAGACACATCACAGTACCCTTCATACCTTACAGCGTATCGATTTTGACCCCGACAGCTTCACCCCTGGTGATTTACTGTGGCTGCCCCATCACGCGAAGCTTGCTCGCTCGGGAAAAAAACGCCAGACCGAGCACCTCGCCGGACGGATTGCCGCCGTGCACGCGCTGCGTGCATTCGGTGAAAAATCGGTGCCGGGAATCGGCAAGCACCGTCAGCCGATTTGGCCTGAGGGTCTGTACGGCAGCATCAGCCACTGCGGTAACACGGCCATCGCCATCGTCGCTCGTAGCCCGGTTGGTATTGATATTGAAGCGGTCTTTTCGCTTCAGCTTGCCGATGAGCTGGCGAGCCATATTGCCAGCGAAGAGGAACTTGCCGTCCTTCGCCACAGCACGCTGCCCTTCCCGCTGGCGTTGACGCTGGCGTTCTCGGCCAAGGAGAGTCTGTACAAAGCGTTCTCCTCACAGTGCCCCGAACTTCAGGGTTTTCATGATGCCGTTACCATCAGTCTTAACGCGGAAACACTCGCCGTTGAGCTTCCCGCCCTTTCCCTCACTGCGTCACTACGCTGGCACGCCGTTGATGCGCAACGAGTCATCACCCTCTTCTCTCAGCGATAAATATGACCGGAAATCGAAAATAACGAATCAATAACCAGATAAAAACTGATAAACAAAACAAAAAATCAATAAACAGGTCACATATCAGTTTTAATACCTGAAAACATATAGTTTCCTCGCGCAATTACCCCTATGATTCCCCCGAAACATTCACACAAACAATGAAACAATTGTGCGAAATTAAGGAATCCAATGAATACGCAAACACGGACACGGAAAGAAGTGAGCGAAAGCCGACTGATGAGTGGCTTTCTCAATGCCATTGAAAAAGCAGGCAACCGTCTGCCAGAACCGGCGCTGATCTTTTTCTACTTTTTACTGGCGGTCATGGGCCTCTCGGCGGTGCTGTCGATGATGACCTTTGACGTTATCAACCCGATGACCCAGGAAGCCGTCAAGGTCAACAACCTGCTCTCCGCCGAAGCGCTGACCAACACGCTGGCCAATATGGTCACCACCTTCACCGGCTTTGCGCCGCTGGGGATTGTGCTGGTCGCCATGCTCGGCGTAGGTGTGGCGGAAAGCTCCGGCTTTATCAACGTAGCGCTGAAAAAGATGCTGCGCGTGACGCCGAAAAAACTGCTGACGCCAATGCTGATTTTCGTCGCCATGTTCAGCCACGTGGCGGCGGATGCGGGCTATGTGCTGGTGATCCCGCTGGGGGCAATTATCTTTATGTCCGCCGGACGCCACCCGCTGGTGGGGATTGCCGCCGCATTCTCCGGCGTTTCCGGCGGTTTCGCCGCCAACATGGTGCCAACCGGTAACGACGCGCTGCTGCAAGGCTTTACTCAGGCCGCGGCCCAACTGCTCGACAGCACCTACACCGTCAATACCCTGTGTAACCTGATCTTTGGCATCGCCTCGTCTATCGTCATTACGCTGGTCGGCTGGTGGGTCACCGAGCGCATCGTCGAACCGCGCGTCAGCAAAATGACCATTGACGGCGACTTTAAGCACGATGAAGACATGTCCAACGTCACGCCACAGGAAAGCCGCGCCTTTAACCGCGCGTCGCTGGTGATGCTGCTGGGCCTTGCCGCCCTGGCTGCCGCCGCATGGCCGGAAGGATCAATGCTGCGCGGGAGCGACGGCTCGCTGACCTCGTATAGCGCGCCGATCATGAAATCTATCGTGCCGCTGATTTTCCTGATCTTTATCCTGCCGGGTATCGTGTACGGCTTTGCCTCCAGCACCTTTAAAACCGGCAAAGACGTCATTGGCGCGATGAACGACTCGATGAGCAAAATGGGCTCATACATGGTGATGGCCTTCTTCTGCGCCATGTTTATCAAAGCATTCAGCGACTCGAACATCGGCACGCTGGTGGCGTTGGTAGGCGCGGACGGCCTGAAAGCGCTGGCGCTGCCGGGGCAGGCAACCATCATCGGGATGATTGTTCTGACGGCGGTGGTTAACCTGCTGATTGGTTCAGCGTCGGCAAAATGGGCGCTGCTGTCGCCGATTATGGTGCCGATGCTGATGGCGGTAGGGATTTCGCCGGAGCTGACGCAGGCGGCGTTCCGTATCGGTGACTCCTGCACCAACATCATTACCCCGCTGATGGTCTTCTTCCCGCTGATTGTGATCTACTGCCAGCGCTACGTGAAAGGTGCGGGCGTAGGCACGCTGGTCTCGATGATGATGCCGTACTCCATCGCCTTCTTCGTGGCGTGGAGCGCGCTGCTACTGCTGTGGTGGGGACTGGGTCTGCCGTTAGGGATCGCGGCGCCATATACCTGGAGCCCGAGTTAAGCATCAGGTTCAACGCTGCCCCCTCACCCTAACCCTCTCCCCAATGGGGAGAGGGTACCGCTTGTAGCCCGAACGAGGCTACACGGCTAAATGGGCAAAACGGCCCAGCACATCCTGCAATATCCCCAGCCCTTTTTTCACCTGTTCAGCGCTGATGGTACACGGCGGCACCACGTGAATGCGGTTTTCCACCACGAAACTCAGCAGCCCCGCTTCGGTTAACGCACCTTTAATCTCCGCCATATTCCCCGCCGCCAGCGGCGTTTTCTTCACCCGATCGCTGACCAGTTCCAGCGCCTGGAAGACGCCACGACCGCGAACGTCGCCCACCAGCGGCGAGCGCTCCGCCAGCGCTTCCAGCCCCTGGCGCAGCACACCGTTGCCGATCAGCGCCGCGTTTTCCACAATCCCTTCGTCTTTCATCGCGTCCAGCGTCGCCACGATCGCCGCCATCGCCAGCGGGTGGCCGGAGTAGGTCAAGCCACCAGCAAAGAAGCGATCGTCAAAATAGTGGGCGATCCGATCGCTGATGATCACCCCGCCTGCTGGTACGTATCCGGCGTTCACCCCTTTGGCAAAGGTGATCAGATCCGGCACGATGCCGTCCTGCTCGAAGGCAAACCAGCTGCCGGTGCGGCCAAATCCCGCCATCACTTCGTCAAGAATCAGGATGATGTTGAACTCGTCCGCCAGCGCACGAACGCCTTTCATATAGCCTTCCGGCGGCACCAGAATGCCCGCCGTCCCCGGAATCGACTCCAGCAAAATGGCCGCGATAGAGGATGGGCCTTCGCACTCGATCATCCGCCGCAGATGGGCCAGCGCGCGGCGGCACTCTTCCTGCTCGCTGGTGGCGTTAAATTCGCTGCGGTACAGATACGGGTTAAAGAAGTGGACGTGGCCGCGCGAATATTCGTTCGGCACCCGACGCCAGTCGCCGGTGGCGGCAATCGCGCTGCCGGTGTTTCCGTGATAGGAGCGGTAGGCCGACAGCACTTTGTCACGCCCGGTATACATGCGCGCCATGCGGATGGCGTTCTCGTTAGCGTCGGCCCCGGCGTTGGTAAAGAACACTTTGCTAAACCCTTCCGGCGCGAGGCCAATAATACGCTTCGCCGCTTCGCCGCGCGCCAGGTTGGCGGTTGCGGGCGCAATCGTCACCAGCGTCTCCAGTTGCGCCTTCATCGCCGCCAGCACGCGGGGGTGCTGATAGCCCAAGTTAACGTTTACCAGTTGGCTGCTGAAATCCAGATAAGTTTTGCCGTCGTAATCCCACAACTCACAGCCTTTCGCCCCGGCAATCACCAGCGGGTTGAGGTTGCCCTGCATTGACCAGGAATGAAAAACATACTCTCTGTCCAGTTGGCGGACGGCCTGATTGTTTAACTCTGTCATCGTCGTTCCTCGCATAGCGTTGGCGTTGATTCATCATGTCGTCGACAGAAAAAAAAGTGATAGAGCCAGTGTAGACCGACGGCTGTGACAACGTGTCACATCGCCGTGCCGCGACTGTCTCTCGGCAGGTCGCGCCGGGGTTTTTATAGTGTTCGGAACAACCTGCACAGGAGAGCACAATGCAACAACGTAACGTGGTGTTTATTACCGGGGCGACCTCCGGCTTTGGGCAAGCGGCAGCGCACGTGTTTGCGCGGGCGGGCTGGGCGCTGGTATTAAGCGGCCGCCGACTGGCGCGGTTACAGGCGCTACAAAACGAACTGGCATCGCGGGTGCCAGTGCATGTTATCGAACTGGACGTGCGGGATAGCGCGGCGGTGGCATCAGCCGTCGCCGCCCTGCCGCTCGAATTTGCCGACGTCACCACGCTCATCAACAATGCCGGTCTGGCGCTGTCGCCGCAGCCCGCGCAGAAGGTGGATCTCGCGGACTGGCACACCATGATTGATACCAATGTCACCGGTCTGGTCAACGTCACGCACGCGCTGCTGCCCACGCTGGTTCGCCACGGCGCAGGGGCAAGCATTATCAACATTGGTTCGATTGCCGGGCAGTGGCCGTATCCGGGTAGCCATGTGTATGGCGCCAGCAAGGCGTTTGTGAAGCAGTTCAGCTATAACCTGCGCTGTGACCTGTTAGGCACCGGCGTGCGCGTCACCGATCTGGCGCCGGGTATTGCGGAGACGGAGTTTACGCTGGTGCGCACTAAGGGCGACCAGGCGGCATCCGACGCGCTGTATCGCGGCACCACGCCGCTGTCGGCGCTGGATATCGCCGAGCAGATGTTGTATATCGCGACGCTGCCGGATCATATGAATATTAACCGCGTGGAGGTGATGCCGGTGCGTCAGGCCTGGCAGCCGTTTGCCATTGACCGGGATTAGCGCGGTGCACGTTCCCCCTCACCCTAACCCTCTCCCCAATGGGGAGAGGGGACTGTTCGGTGCGGTTTATGGGTTAGTTGCGGGTTTGCAAGGGCCTGGTTTTCTCCCTCTCCCTTCCAGGGAGAGGGGACTGTGCGGTGCGGTTTATGGGCTAGTTGCAGGTTTGCAAGGGCCTGGTTTTCTCCCTCTCCCTTCCAGGGAGAGGGCCGGGGTGAGGGTTTAGCGGCTGCTTTGCAAAAATTGCCGCACACGCTCCGATTTTGGCTGGCTAAAGAAAACTTCCGGCGGCGCCTTCTCAATCAATATCCCCTTCTCCAGAAACACCACTTCATTCGATACCTGACGCGCAAACTCCATTTCATGCGTCACCACCACCATGGTGTAACCTTCCGCCGCCAGCGACTTCATGACGCTGAGCACTTCGTTAACGCGCTCCGGATCCAGCGCTGAAGTGGGTTCATCAAACAGCAGCACCTCCGGCGACATCGCCAGCGAGCGGGCGATGGCCACGCGCTGTTTCTGCCCACCGGAGAGCGTGATGGGGTAGGCATCCGCCTTATGATCCATACCCACCTTTTTAAGCTGCTGGTCGGCAATCGCGCGCGCTTCCTCGCGCCTCATCCCCTTCACGTGCAGCAGCGCCTCCATCACGTTTTGCTGCACGGTGAGATGCGGCCACAGGTTAAAGCTCTGGAAAACCATCCCCACCCGCTCGCGAATCTTCGACAGATCGCGGTGCGACATCGCTTTCCCGGTCTGTTCATTCACGCCGATGCGCTGGCCGCCGATACGAATTTCACCGCGGTCCGGCTGTTCCAGCCAGTTCATACAGCGCAGCAGCGTGGATTTCCCCGAACCGGACGAGCCGAGAATACTGACCACCGTCCCCTTCTCCACCGTCAGATTGATATCGCGCAGCACCTCGACGTTATCAAACTGTTTGGAGACATTTTTGACGCTGACCGCCGTGGTATCAGACATGGCTCATTCCTCTTTTTGCGCTATAAACAGTCAACCGTTTCACCAGCAGCTCCAGCACGATACTGATGGCCCAATACAGGGCAATGGCCACAATAAAGGCATTAAACGGAATAAAATAGGTCGCCTGCACGCTATTGGCGGCAGCGGTAATCTCCTGAACGGTAATAATGCTGAGAAACGCGGTATCTTTCAGGCAAATAATGAGCTGATTACCCAGCAGCGGCAGTGCGGAGGAGAAAATATTGGGCATCACGATGCGACGAAAAATGGTGTAGCGAGAGAACCCTTGCACCACGGCGGCTTCAATATAACCATGGGAAAATACCCGTCTCTGGCTACGCAGAATCTCAAAGAAATAAGCACCGTGATAGATAATTAATGCCACTAACCCTGCCGTCCAGGCGTCAAGACTCAACCCCAGTTCTGGTAATCCGTAGTACAGCAAATAGGCCAGAATCAGGAATGGAATCGCCCGCATCAGGTTTACAAACCCCATAATAACGTTGTTCAAAACCCGCTTCTGGTATTCCGTGACGTAGCACAGGACGGTACCAATCAATAATCCGCAGACGGCGGCGATAATAAACAGTTCCAGTGTCGCCAGTAGCCCGGTAATAAACTTGTCGTGCTCGGCCCAAATAATTGCCCATTGATTCATCAGTCCTCCCGGGCTTAGCGCGCCAGTCGTTTTGCTTTACGTTCTGCCAGGCTCTGGAGTTTCAGCAGCAGGCCAATAATCACCACATACAGCAGCCCGGCGGCCAGAATGGGAGAAAGCGGTTCATAGGTGACCGAGGCGATACGGTTAGTGACGCGGGTGAGATCGACCACGCCAATCACCGCAATCGCCGGGCTGCCTTTGATTAAAAAAGACATTTCGTTGACCAGCGCAGGCAGGCTCTCCAGCCACATCTGCGGCAGCATGATGTAGCGAAAATAGGCCCAGCGGCGCATGCCCACCGACTCCGCCGCTTCCCGCTGTTCACGCGGGAAGGTGCGAAAAGCGTTGCGCCAGATTTCCGCGTTAAACGCCGAGGTGTTCAGCGTCAGCGCGACAATGGCGGCGAGCGTTTTATCGAGGTTAATCCCTACCGTCGGTAACGATAAAAACAGAAACAACACCAGCGTCACCAGCGGCGTCGCCCGCGCCAGGCTGATATAGATGACCAGGATCTGGTCTATGACCGGAATTTTCATCATGCGCACAAAGGCGATAACCAGCCCAATCGCCACCCCAAAGGCGATGGCGATGGCGGAAATCCAGAGGGTCGTCCATGCGCCTTCGATCAGTAACTGCCATGCTATTACGTCCATGGTGCCCTCCTGAAGTGAATCGGGTGTCGCTCCCGGCGTCGCGCGGCTTAGCCGGGTAGCGATTTACTGTCCGGCAAGTTTGTGGAACTGAGCGGCGCTGGTAATCGGTTCGGTCGGCAAATCATCGTAGGTTTCGCCAAACCATTTTTTCTGCAGTTCGGCCAGCTTGCCGGTCTCACGCATATGATTGATAAATTTGGTCATATAAGCCAAAAGCTCCGGCGAGTTTTTCGGGATGGGCCACGCCATATAACCCGGGCCGGAGACCGCCAGTCCCTTAGCAAACACTTTCGGTTTGGCTTTCACCAGGTCATTGACGGAAATCACCACGTTAATCACGTAATCGAGACGCTTATTGGCTAAATCGGCGTACGCTTCCGGGTAAGACGGATATTCCACCACCGGCCCGAGCTTACCGCCGCTTTTCTCAATCATCGCCTTCAATTCCGGTAAACGCGCTAATAACGCGCTGCCTGCCTGGAGACCCACTTTTTTACCGCTCAGATCGGCAATGGTATTTAATGAATTATCACCCACACGCTTAACAAAATAGTGTTGCGCGGAGGCCCACGGCGGCGTGAAATTAAATACGTTGAGGCGTTCATCGGTGACCACCGCGCCGGTTAACGCCATATCGTATTGCCCGGTAGAAACCGCCGCTAATAACCCGGTCCACGGTAAAATACTTTGCGTAACGTTAAATTTGGCGTATTCGCGCAGTGCCGCCAGCATATCTTTATTAAACCCATCGGCATTGCCGTTATTCATAAAGTTAAACGGTGCGTAGTCATCCTCGGTCGCCACTTTTAACGTACCGGATTTTTCAATTTCCGGTAAGTCAGCGGCGGCCACCTGCAAAGAAAAGGTCATCGCCATCATGGCGGCCAGATAATACGAACCCATCGTTTTTTTCATCGTTTGACCCCTACTCAAATATGCCAGAGACGTTTATTCCGGCGTTGCAAGATGTGTGCCGACAGCGGCATTTTCAGACGCTGGCTGAAGACGTTTTTACTGTAAGGAGACTTTTTGCATTCTGAATAGAGCCAGTTTTCGCGTGCGCTTGTGGCAGACGATTTCAGGCTGGTACAGAAATTGCTGCGCTGGAGGAAAGCGAACAATCGGGAGGGGAGCGCATGATTCGGCACTTATTGCATGTGGATTTTGAGGCGCAACGCGGGTTGCAGGAACAGGTTCGCGAATCACTGATCAACGCGATTCTCGGCGGCATTTTTGCCGCCGACACGCCCCTGCCCTCGTGTCGGCAACTGGCCCAGCAGCTACAGGTTTCCCGTAACACCACCGCGCTGGTGTTCGAAAGCCTGGTCAACGAGGGCTATCTGATAAGCCGCCCGCGCAGCGGTTATTACCTGCACCCGGACTACCATGCGCCGCGCCTTTCCGCACCGACGCCTGCACCCAGCGCCGCCGACAATGCACCATCATGGGGCAAACGGCTGAATATCACCCCCAGTCAGCAGGAGTCAATCCTTAAACCCGCCGGCTGGATGCACTACCGCTATCCGTTTATCTACGGCCAGCCGGACACCCGCCAGTTTCCGCTCGCCAGCTGGCGTTCAGCGGCCAACTGGCTGCACGGTGGCATGCGCGACCCGGCGTGGGTGGTGGACCATATCGACCAGGACGTACCGATGCTGATTGAGCAAATTCGCACCCGCGTGCTGCCCAAGCGCGGCATCGTTGCCGCGCCGGATGAAATACTGATCACCCTCGGCTCACAGAACGCGCTTTACCTGCTCACCCGGTTGCTGATGTCTCGCCAGACCCGCGTCGGCGTCGAGAATCCCGGCTTTCGCGAAGCGATTAACACCTTTTTACTCGGCGAAAGCCAGATTGTCCCGCACGCTGTCGATGCCGAAGGTATCGTGCTGAACGATACGCCATGCGACTACTACTACGTCACGCCGGGACATCAGGTGCCCACCGGCGTCACCATGAGCAAGGCACGGCGCAGTCAACTACTGGCGCACGCAACGCAGCACGATGCGGTGATTATTGAAGATGATTATGATTCAGAGAGTAACTTCCAGGCCAACCCGCTGCCGGCGCTGAAGGCCAGCGATCGCAGCGGGCGAGTCATTTACGTCAGCAGCCTGTCGAAGGCGCTGTCGCCGGGGCTGCGGCTAGGCTTTATGGTCGCCGACCCGGATTTGATCGATGAGGCCCGCGCGCTGCGCCGCCTGGTGTATCGTCATCCGCCTACCAACATTCAGTATCAGATGGCGCATTTTCTTGCCCAGGGCCATTACGAAACGCATCTGCGCCGCTATCGCGATGACTCCGCGCGGCGTTGGGACATGCTCAACACGGCGTTATCAACCCTGCTACCGGAGTGCCAGCCGCTGCCCGGTAGTGAACATGCCAACGCTTTTTGGCTGCGCACGCCCGGCAATATCAGCACCCAGCAGTTGACCTGGCGTGCTGCGCATACTGGTGTATTGATTGAACCCGGCGCACGTCATTTTCTCGACGCCGCGCCGCCGGATAACTTCTTCCGCATGGGGTTTCACGCCATCAACCCCGACGCCATTGCGCCGGGGGTGGATGTGCTGCGCAGCCAACTGGCGCAGATGGGCTAGTCCGCCCGGCGATGCGCCCACTCGCGCAGGCGCTGGAACAGCACGTACAGCGACGGGATAAACAGAATGCCGATCACCGTTGCGACCAGCATACCGCTGAACACCGTGGTGCCGATGATCCGGCGGCTCTGCGCCCCTGCGCCAGTGGCGAACATCATCGGCATGATGCCGATAATAAACGACACCGCCGTCATCATCACCGCGCGGAAGCGGCGGGTTGCCCCCTCGCGGGCCGCCGCGACGATCGATAAACCGGACTGCCGCCGCTCGCGGGCAAATTCGACGATCAGTATCGCGTTCTTCGCCGCGAGGGCGATTAAGAGTACCAGCCCAATCTGCACGTACACATCGTTGGCGTAACCGGCGACCCAGAGCCACAGCAGCGCGCCGCCGATGGCAAACAGCACCGACAGCATCACACTCGCCGGCAGCGTCCAGCTTTCGTACTGCGCCACCAGGAACAGCCACGCCATCGCCACCGCCGCCAGCACAATCCAGATGGCCTGATTGCCAGTCTGCTGCTCCTGCCAGGACAGTCCGCTCCAGGCATAGTCATATCCCTCCGGCAGGTGCATCGCCAGCAGCCTTTCCATTTCATTCATCGCCGTGCGGCTGCTGACCCCTTCAGCCGCCGAGCCGCTCACCGACACCGACGGGAACTGGTTAAACTGCTGGATAAACGGCGCGCCCACGGTTGGTGTGATGGTCACGAGGTTACTCAGGCGCACCCGCTCGCCGTGGTTGCTGCGCACGAACAGTTCGCTAATCTGCCCGGCGCGCTCGCGCCACTGCATCTCGTTTTGCAGCACCACGTGATAAACGCGATTGTTGATGCTGAAATCACCGGCTCGCGTGCCGCCGAACGCGGTTTGCAGACTGCTAAAAATACGCGATACCGGCACGTCGAGACGCGCGGCCTGGTCACGATCAACGGTTAACGTCAATTGCGGGACGTTGCTGCTCCAGGTGGTGAATACGCGGTTCAGCTGCGGATGCTGGTTGGCTTTCATCAGGATCTGACGCGTGACCTGCTCCAGCTCGGCGGGCGTTTGCCCGGCCTGGGCCAGAATGCGTAGGTCGAAGCCCGCGGCGCTGCCAAGGCCCGGCAGCGTGGGCGGCGCAAACAGCATAATATTGGCTTCCGGTAGCGCATGCAGCTGGCGCTGAAGTTCGCCCATCACCGTGTCCAGCGGCGCGCGCTGCGACCAGTCTTTGAGCATCAGCGAGATAAACCCGCCGTTAGAGGCGCTGGTGCCGCTGAGAATGCTGAAGCCGGAGACCTGAATCACATCCTCCACCGCCGGATGCGCCCCCAACAACGCGCGAGCCTGCGCCATCACCGCTTCGGTCCGCTCCAGCGAGGCCGACTCCGGCAGCTGCACGTTGGCGAAGACATAACCCTGATCTTCCTGCGGCAGAAAGCCCTTCGGCATGGTGGAGAAGCTCAACGCCACCAGCAGCGCGGCGGTTAGTGTGGCCCCCACCGCTACCAGCGGGCGACGGTTCATCCATGCCACCAGGCGACCGTAGCCATCGCGGGTGGTGTTCAGACCCAGGTTAAACCACTGGAATAAGCGGACGGGCTGCTTCAGACGCGGACGCAGCAGCAGCGCGCACAGCGCGGGCGTCAAGGTAAGCGCAACAATGCTCGACAGCGTGACCGCCGTGGAGAGCGTAACCGCAAACTGACGATACAATTCGCCGACAATTCCCGGCAGCATCGCCACCGGCACAAATACCGCCAGCAGCACCAGCGTGGTGGCGATGACCGGCCCGGCAATCTGTCGCAGCGCCAGCGCGGTCGCCTCTTTACGCCCAAGCCCTTCGGCCATATGCCCTTCCACGCTTTCCACCACCACAATGGCATCGTCAACCACCATGGTCAGCGCCAGAATAATGGCAAACAGGCTGAGGGTGTTGGCGCTGTAGCCCAGCAGGTAAAGCACCGCAAAGGTGCCAATCAGCGACACGGGGATCGCCAGCGCGACAATGAGCGTCGCGCGCAGGCTTTGCAGGAACAGCGAAACCACCGCGACGACCGCCAGCAGCGTCAGCGCCAGCGACGTACCAATCTCTTTGATGGTCGCGGCGACAAACCGGGTGGTATCAAACTTCACTTCCCATTTCAGGTCCGCCGGGAAGCGGTTTTGCAGGCGCGCCAATTCGCTACGCACCACGTTTGCGACCTGTAAGGCATTGGCGGTTGGCGTCGGGTAAATCCCCATATAGGCCGAGTCCACGCCGTTAAGCTGTGCGCTGGAGCTGTAGCTACGTGCGCCAAGCTCAATGTTGGCCACGTCCGCAAGGCGCACCAGTTGCCCCTGCTCGCCGCTGCGCACCACGATGTTGCGGAACTCATCGGCGTCGCTCAGTCGACCCAGACCGTTAATGGTCAGCGTTTGCTGCTGGCCGTTAAACACCGGCGGCGTACCAATTTGCCCAGCGGCCCCCTGCACGTGCTGCTCGTTCAGCGCCTGGGCGATATCTTCGCTGGTGATGTTCAGCGCGTTCATGCGGTCTGGCCGCAGCCAGATGCGCATGCTGTAATCGCGCGCACCGAACATCTGCACCTGGCCGACGCCGGGCAGACGCGCCAGCGCTTCGCGTACCTGGGTACTGGCGTAGTTACTGATCTGAAGCGGCGACAGGCTGCCGTTCGGAGAATAGAGGCTCACCCCCATCAGCAGGTTGCTGGCGCGCTTGCGCACCTGTACACCGTTCTGCTGCGCTTCCGTCGGCAGCTGCGCCACCGCCTGCGCCACGCGGTTTTGCACATCGATGGCCGCCATATCCGGATCGGTGCCCGCGGCAAAAGTCAGGTTCAGGCTATAGCCGCCGTCATCAGCGCTGGTCGACTCCATATAGAGCATGTGATCAACGCCGTTGAGCTGTGTCTCCAGCGGCGCGGCGATGGCCTCCGCCACATCCTGCGCGCTGGCGCCCGGCCAGCTGGCGCTGACGTTCACCACGGGCGGCGTGATTTGCGGGTACTGCTCCACCGGAATGAGCTTCAGCGCGACCGCACCGCCAAAGACCATCAGCAGAGCAATCACCATCGCGAAACGCGGACGACGGATAAAAAACGTCAGCATCCTGTACTCCTTAATTCAACAGCTGCACGGCCGCGCCGTCCGTCAGACGCTGCGCGCCATCGGTGACCACGCGCTCGCCTGGGTTAAGCCCCTTCGCCACGGCGAAGGACTGCCCCTGCTGGCCGCCTAACTCCAGACGGCGCTGCCCGGCTGTATTCTCTGCCGTCAGTACCCAACTGAAATAACCGTTGGCATCCTGCTGTACCGCCGCAGCGGGAATCATCACACTCTCGTTGAGCGTCTGCGGTCGCAGGGTTACGGTGACGTTGCCGCCGGGCAGCAACCGATGTTGCGGGTTGGCGAATTCGGCGCGAACCGCCACGCTGGCGGTGCGGGCGTCGATACGGTTATCCACCGAAGTCAGTACGCCATTTTCGCGTTTGCCGTCGAGGGTAATCTGCGCTAACCACGCGGCCTTCAACGCGCGGATATCCGCATGCTGCCCGGCTTTGCTGTAAAACGCGGCTTCATCGAGCGCAAAACTCACGCGGACAGGATCGAGCTGCACAATATCCACCAGCACGCCGCTGGCGGCGTTCACCAACGTGCCTACATGAAAAGCGCTGTGGCCGACGCGGCCGCTGATTGGCGAGGTAATGCGGGTGTAATCGAGCGTAATTTGTTGCGCCGTCACTCGCGCCTTCGACTGTTCCACGGCGGCGGCGGCGACGTCACGCTGCATCTGCGCGGTGTCGACATCATTACGGCTGATCGAGTGGTTGGTTTTAAGACTCTGGTAGCGCGTCAGCAATTGCTGCGCCTGACGCAACGAGGCCTGCGCGCTTTTCAGCTCCGCCTGCGCCAGCGCTAACGCCGCGCGCGGCTGGGCGTCATCCAGCGTGAACAGCAGGTCGCCTTGCTTGACGTCCTGCCCGTCCTGGAAGTGGCGCTGCACGATGGTGCCCTCGGTACGTGCGCGAATTTCAACGGCGTGAATAGCCTCAACGCGCCCCGGCAGCTGGCGCTCAACCGCGTGCGGCGCGCGCTCGACGGTGGCGACGCGCACCGGTACCGAGGCGAACGCCAGCGTGCAGCTGGCCAGCCCGCAGGCCAAAAAGGCGAGGCGGAAAGTGTTTTTCATGTCGGGGATCCTTGCGTGGCAAGCGCCCCTCTCCGACCGGAGAGGGGCAAGTCATCACGACTACGTGGTCTTGTGGAAACGGCGAGTCAGACGCTTTTCAACTTCCACCACCAGGAACATCGCGGCGCCAATCGCCAAAGTGATGCCCCAGTAGCGCAGCGGCAGCGCTTCGGTGCCGAACAGCGTCTGCATCAGCGGCAGGTAGATAATCGCCAGCTGTAGCAGAAGCAGCACGCCGGTCACCAGCCAGATGCCTTTGTTCTTCAGCAGCCCACGGTTCAGGGAGAAGCCATTGCTGCGGCAGTTAATCATGTAGACCCACTGCGCGGTCACCAGCATCTGCAACAGCACGGTGCGGGTAAACTCGGCGCTGTGGCCACGCGGCGCCAGCCATGCCTCAAGAATGAAGGCGGCGATGGCAATCATCGAGCCGACGAAGGCGACGCGCCACACGGCAAACGCATCCATCACATGCTGACCGGTTTTACGCGGCGGGCGGTTCATCACGTTACGCTCGGCGGCTTCAAACGCGAGGCCGAAGGAGAGCGTGGCGGACGTCGCCATATTCATCCACAAAATCAGCACCGGCGTCAGCGGAATAATATTCCCCGCCAGCAGCGCGATAATAATCAGCAGCCCCTGCGCCAGGTTGGTGGGCATGATGAACAGAATGGTTTTCTTCAGGTTGTCGTAAACGCGACGCCCCTCTTTGACCGAACTGGCGATGGTGGCAAAGTTGTCATCGGTCAGCACCATGTCGGCGGCCTCTTTGGTCACCTCGGTGCCTTTGATACCCATGGCGATACCGACATCCGCCTGGCGCAGCGCCGGAGCGTCGTTGACGCCGTCGCCGGTCATGCCGACAATTTCACCGCTTTCCTGCAACGCTTTCACCAGGCGCAGCTTATGCTCCGGGCTGGTACGGGCGAAGATGTCATACTCCACCGCCGCTTTCGCCAGTTCTGCGTCATCCATGTGCTCCAGCTGGTAGCCGGTCATTGCTTCGCTGCTGTTGCGGATCCCCAGCATCTGGCCAATACTCATCGCCGTTTGCGGGTGATCGCCGGTGATCATCTTCACGCGGATCCCCGCGTTCTGGCAGGTGTGAATCGCATCGACCGCTTCCGGGCGCGGCGGGTCCATCATCCCGGCAATACCGAGGAACACCAGGCCGTCCTGCAGGTCGCTGTGGTCGAGGGTTTTCTGCCCGACATTGGCGGGCTTGGTCGCCGCCGCCACCATACGCAGACCCTGGCTGGCGAAACGCGCCATTTCTGCTTCCCAGTAGCTACGCACGAACGGCTCCACGCCGCGCGCGGTCTGCTGCTGCTGACACAGGGCGAAGAGGACGTCCGGCGCACCGGTTACCATCACAATCTCTTCGTCCGCCAGCTGGAAGTGGGTGGCCATGTACTTATACTGCGAGTCAAACGGGATCTTGGCGATCAGCTGCGTGTGTACCGGCTCCAGGCTGACTTTCGCCGCCAGCACCTTCAGCGCCCCCTCGGTTGGGCCACCGGTAATGCCCCAATGCCCCTGCGCGTCTTTTACCAGCTGGCTGTCGTTACACAGATCGATAGTCCGCAGGTATTTTTCCAGCACGGTGCGCGGCTGCACTTTCACCGGCTCGTTGCTGCCTTCAAGGTAGATATTACCGTGCGGCTCATAGCTGTCGCCGTCTACGCGGTAGCAGCTGTCGGCGGTAATCACCGCCTTCACGGTCATTTCATTCATGGTCAGGGTGCCGGTTTTATCCGAGCAGACCACAGTCATTGCCCCCAGCGTTTCCACGGTCGGCAGCTTGCGGATAATCGCCCGCTTGCGCGCCATCGCCTGAACGCCCAGTGACAGAATAATCGAGATAATCGCCGGCAAACCTTCCGGTACGGCGGCAACCGCGAGGCTAATCAGCGACAGCAGCAGCTCGCCCAGCGGAATATCGCGCAGCAGCATGCTGAACACGAACAGCGCGACCATCATCGCCAGGATGATGGCGAAAATGGCTTTACCCAGCTTGTCCATCTGCACCAGCAGCGGCGTGCGGTGTTTTTCAATCCCCGCCATCATCTGGTTGATGTGGCCGAGTTCGGTCTCCTGGCCGGTGCCCACCACCACGCCAGTGCCGCCACCTGCGCTCACGGTAGTGCCGGAGAACACCATATTGGTACGGTCGCCCAGCGGCAGTTCGCCGTGCAGCACGTCAGTGTGCTTATCCACCACGGTAGATTCGCCGGTGAGAATCGCCTCTTCAACCCGCAGGTTATGCGCTTCAATCAGACGCATATCCGCTGGAATACGGTCGCCCGCACGCAGCACCACGATATCGCCCGGCACCAGTTCGGTGGTCGCGACCGTTTTATGGCTGCCTTCACGAATGACCTGCGCGTCGCTGGAGAGCATATTGCGAATGCTTTTCAGCGACTTTTCTGCGTTGCTTTCCTGAATGTGACCAATCAGGGCATTGATCACCGTGACGCCGAGAATAACAAAAGTATCAACCCAGTGGCCCATCACGGCGGTCAGCGCCGCCGCGGCCAGCAGGACGTAGATCAGGACATCATTAAAATGGGCGAGGAAGCGCAGCCACGCAGGCTTGCCTTTTTTCTCCGGCAGCGCATTCGGCCCCCAGGTGTTCAGGCGCTCCGCGGCATCTGCCCCGCTCAGCCCTTCTGGCTGGCTGTTGAGCTGGGATAACACGCGCTCGGTAGACTGCTGGTAGGCGTGCTCTTGCGGGTCGTAACCCGCGTGCGGCACATTTTTAGTATTCATCATTTTCGACACGATAAATTTTCCTTTTAAATTCCTGCAAACGGAAAGCCTGAAATCATTTCTGGCCAAGGCGACATCGTTGGATATTTTCTTAAGGCGAAGGAATATTATTTAACTCACAATATTTTCGCTTTTTAAATTTCAAAACGACATTCAGTTGATTTACTGATATTAATATTACAGAATATTCCTAAACCCCATCTAAACGAGGTCATTATGTTCGGAATCTACAGAGGACGCCGTCTGGCGCTATACATTGCACTGGCTATCGTGATTGCGACGCTGGTGGGATACAGTACCTATACTTTTGTAAAAATATTATCGTGAGCATGACGTTAATTTACGATTACATTATTTAATTTAAACCAAATCGTTATTTAACGACCTTTTCTGCGAATATATTCGTAGGCTTCATTATTTGTTTTAAATATTCAAAAAGAGTTTGTTAACATAGAAACATTGCGTTCCTGTAAAAATTACCGGACAATAATATTTTTAACTAAAGATTAACACCGCATGAAGCATCCTCTTGAATCCCTGATGACCGCCGCAGGTATTTTGCTTATGGCGTTCCTTTCCTGTCTGTTACTTCCAGCGCCTTCGCTGGGGTTAACGCTGGCGCAAAAGCTGGTGGATACCTTCCACTTTATGGACCTGAACCAGTTTTACACCGTGCTGTTCTGCGTGTGGTTTTTGGTATTAGGGACGATTGAATTTCTGGTGATTCGCTTCGTGTGGCGGCGCTGGTTTTCGCTGGCGGATTAACTGATACGCGAACGCCCTCCCCCAAGGGAGGGCGCTGGTGTCAATGTGCCCGTGGACGGTGATGGACTTTACGGTAGGCACCCGGCGACTGGTTAAACGTGCGGGTGAAAATGCGTGTAAAGGTCTGCTGGGAATCAAACCCGTACTTCAGGCAGATGTCATAGACCTTTTGATCGGTCGTGCACAATTCATCCGCCGCCAGATTCAGCTTACGCTGGCGGATGTAGCGCCCAAGGCTCTCCCCTTTATGCTGTAAAAACAGACGCTGCAGGTGCCATTTTGAATACCCCGCCCGGCGGGCGATCTCATCAATACGCAATGGCTGATGCAGATTTTCGTCAATCCATTCGACCAGTGTGTCAATCACCTGAGTGGCTAATTCAGTCATACACCCCTCCCCTCGTTTTATGACAGCCGGTGTTTATTCCCACCAGGCACGAAATGTTTGTGTTGGATTCGCCAGCCAAACCGGCTCGCCCTGCATCGGCGTTAACAACCGATACGCTTTATCTTTGCTGGCCTGCGCCAGCCGCTTGTACGGATCATCCCAGGTATGCTTCGCCAGCACGAAACGTCCGGCGTGCCCCGGCAGCACCCGCTGTGCATTCAGGTCCACCGCCGCCTGAGCGGTCTGCTCCGGCATCATGTGGATATAGCGCCAGTCCTGGTCGTACTGGCCATCTTCCAGAATGGCGACGTCCACCTTGCCAAACTGTTCGCCAATCGCCTTGAAGTGCGGGCCGTAGCCGCTGTCGCCGCTGTAATAAATCTTTTGCTCCGGCGTCACGAACATAAAGCTGGCCCACAGCGTCTGGTTTCGCTTAAGGCCACGGCCAGAGAAGTGGCGCGCGGGCAGTACGTGGACGGTCAGCGCATCGCTGATAGCAACGTTCTGCTGCCAATCGGCTTCGGTAATCACTTCACTCGCCATGCCCCAGTAGCGCAAGTGAGACCCCACGCCTAACGGCACCACGGCACGCTTAACCTTTGGCATCAGCGCCTTAATCGTGGCGTAGTCCAGATGGTCATAGTGGTCGTGAGAGATAATCAGCAGATCGATCTCCGGCATCGTCTCGGCACGCCACGGATAGTGGCCGTCAAACGCTTTATTCAGAAACGAAAACGGCGCGGCGTAGCTGCTGAATACCGGATCAATCAGAATACGTTTGCCCGCCAGCTGCAGATACCAGGATGAATGCCCCAGCCAGATCATCGTCTCCTGCTCGCTCGGCAGGCTGGCGAGATCGGTCGGCACCAACGGCAGTGGCTGCTGCGGGCGCGCATTCTCCCGCTTCGCGGTTAAAAACTCCCACCACGCCATCAGCATGTTCTTGTCGCCGGTAAACCCCGGCGTCGGCAAGGTGTTGTGAAACGCCCCGTCGCGGTAGTTTGGCGAGCGCTCAATCAGACTCTTTTCCGCCCCTTGCGGCGGCTGGCCGAAACCGGCATTCAAAACAAAAGGCAAGCTTGCTGCACTGGCGATAAGCATGATGGCAACCACACTGATGATGAACGGTTTCATTTCCTGACCCGTGACCGGCCTCATCCAGGAAGCCACACAAAAAAAGTTGATTATGAGTGAGTAGGCACTCATTATAGAAAGGCGGGGAAAAAATCGTCAAGCAATTTTCAAATTTTGACAATCGGCGTTGAAGTCCCTGGGTTCGACATGTTTCAATCACCTTTTTAACCGTCAGAGAGGTAAAGTGTAGTGGCTCGTCCGAAGAGTGAAGATAAAAAACAAGCGTTACTGGAAGCGGCCACCTGCGCCATTGCCCAATCTGGCATCGGCGCGTCAACGGCGTTGATTGCGCGCAGCGCAGGTGTAGCGGAAGGTACCCTGTTTCGTTATTTCGCCACCAAAGACGATCTGCTTAATGCGCTTTATCTGCACCTGAAAACGGACTTATGCCAGACCATGCTGGCATGCCTGACCGACACAGAATCACCAAAAGCCTTCACCCACAGCATCTGGAACAGCTACATCGACTGGGGCATTCTCCACCCTGTTGGGCATCAAGCCATTCGGCGCATGGCCGTCAGTGGGAAAATCACCAACGAAACGATACTGCAGGCCAGAGCGCTATTTCCGGAGCTCAATAAACTCTGCCAGCGTTCAATGCGCCCGGTATTTATGTCTGACGACTTCCGTGCTTTTGGCGATGCGCTGTTCCTGTCGCTTGCAGAGACCACCATTGAGTTCGCCAGCCGCGAACCCGAACGTGCAGATAAACTTAAGGCGCTCGGCTTTGAAGCCATGTGGCGAGCGCTGTCAGAGGATGAATAATGGACGGTAAAACGCTGCATGAAAAAGCGCAGGAATTTGCGCTAACCCTCCCCTTTTCTGAACCGGCCTGGCCTTTTGGCCCCGAGTACGATGTGTTCACGGTTGAGGGAAAAATCTTTATGATCAAGATGTCGCTGCGCGGCGAGCACATCGTCAATCTGAAGGTTGACCCGGAGCAATCGTTGCTGCATCAGGCCATCTACCCGCACATTAAGCCGGGCTACCACATGAACAAAAAACACTGGATTTCAGTCTATCCTGGCGATGAAATCACGGTTGAACTGCTCAACAGCCTGATTGAAGACTCGTGGAATCTGGTGGTGAACAAGCTGCCAAAACGCGTTCAACAGCGCGTGCGTCCCGTTTGATTTTGCGTTAAATGCGATAAGTGTTATCGCATTTTCCACCCTTCTCATTTGTTAAATCGCACGGTACCCTGCTGTGATACAACGCACCGATTTGCGGTGCCTTTTATCATTCAGGAGTATTTATGGACATCGTTTCCGTTGCTAAAGCGCGCTATTCCACTAAAGCCTTTGATGCCAGCAAAAAGCTGACCGCCGAGCAGGCCGCCAATCTGAAAACCCTGCTGCGCTATAGCCCATCCAGCACCAACTCCCAGCCGTGGCACTTTATCGTCGCCAGCACCGACGAAGGAAAAGCGCGCGTCGCGAAATCCGCCGCTGGCGGCTACGTGTTCAACGAACGCAAAATGCTGGATGCTTCCCACGTCGTGGTGTTCTGCGCCAAAACGGCAATCGATGATGCCTGGCTGGAAAAAGTGGTCGATCAAGAAGACGCCGATGGCCGTTTCGCCACGCCGGAAGCCAAAGCCGCTAACCACAAAGGCCGCACCTTCTTCGCCGACCTGCACCGTAAAGAGCGTCACGATGACGCGCAGTGGGCTGCCAACCAAACCTACCTGAACGTCGGCAACTTCCTGCTGGCTATGGGCGCCATGGGTCTGGACGCGGTGCCGATTGAAGGCTTCGACGCCGAGATTCTGGACGCCGAATTCGGCCTGAAAGAAAAAGGCTACACCAGCCTGGTCGTGGTGCCGGTTGGCCACCACAGCGTAGAAGACTTCAACAAAGCGCTGCCAAAATCTCGTCTGCCGGAAGAGACGGTGATTACCGAGATCTAATTTAATCGGCCACTCCCCGGCCTGGCGCTGCCTGGCCGGGAAATTTCAATACAGTAAAATTTGCGGATGTTTTACGCCACAAGCCAGTGCGTAGCGCGTCAGCGTATCGAGGCTCGCCCGCGTCAGCCCTTCATAACCACGCCACTGCGCGAGCATGTCACGCAACTTCTCCTGCCGTTCCTGCGTATCAAACGCCGCCATCACATCTGACCGTTCCAGCATTTCCTCTCTGACATCGGCATGAACAAGAATTCTGAACACGATTATCGTCCCTGAGTATTAGCATATAAGGCAAATTGCATTAAAGGCTAATTCACCCTACTCCGGCGAATATCAAAATTCAGACTCCTGCTTCAAACATGGCTAACGGGATTTCACCACCGTCGTTTTTTGAAAGACAAAAAAATATTGATATGTTCTCATCTTTCTTTTGTCATATAGGATATATAAAAATGAACATTTTGAGACTTTTCTGTTCTGCACCAGTTGCAAAGCTTCCTTCTTATACCAGTTCGGAAATAAGTCATTCTGCGAAAAAGTTTATTAATGAACTGCAAAGCATTAGGAATACGGCGGAGACTAAAGGGAGTAAAGTTTCATCCATGTACCATAAAACAGAACATTATGCTGGAAAGTTAGCCAGTAGCGCCGAAAAAGGAAATATTAAAGATACTCTGAAATATGTAGGCAAATTACAAAAACATTCAGATGATTTATTTTCCGCAACGGGTAGTCCATTTACGCGAAGTGCCATTACGGCCGCAAAAGTGGAACGTTCAAATATTGCATCTGAATTGTTGCGGAACAAACTCAGTTTACGGTAACTGGAGCACTATTCTGCAAAGCTAACGAGGCTAATTTTAGTGAACCTCAATGTCTGATATTAACCTTGCCTCATGGAGGCAAGGTTATTCCGCCAAATTGCATTGTTTGAGACGAATGTAAACGTTTCATCTTTCAAAATCCTGTATACCATGGAATGTACAATGTAGAGCTGTCTGCCTTCATTGGTACGTTCCAGTATCCTGCGCCATTCGGCCTGTGCCGCCGCTGACAGAACGGTGACTACCACTTTACCCATTTCACCATCGGTGCCGATCCCGTCATCAATAAACCGGACAGCCCCTCAGGGGATAAAACGCTTTCGGCCTGGAGTCCCTGACAAGGTCAAATGTTCCTGCCCTGACCCGGCAACGGCTGAACGGGACAAAAACAAACTACCTGCGGGGTGAAACGATCACCAGTGCGAATGCCAGGCTGGTTGATTTTCAGGCCACGCAGCCACTGGCACAGTTCTGGGGTATGTCTGAGCGGCCCTCTACTACAGCTTCGCCAGCACCGCCTCCCCCACTTCATCCACGGGTAAATAAACCAGCAGACGAGAGCCGTTGCGCGGCGCGGAGTACCAGTACATCTGCTGCAGCTGGAAATGGCCAAACTCAGGATGCTGGAAGTTTTTAATCTGGTTTTCGACGCCGCGAACTTCGTAACGCTGGTGCCATAGCGCCTCAAATTCGCTGGAAGCGGCAAAAAAGCGAGCCAGCTTGTTTTCCCATGCCGGATTGCCACGGTGCTCCGCCATCGCGGCACGGAAATAGGAGACAAAAGTGGCGAGCGCGTCGCGATTGGCCAGACGGCTACGCCAGCCGGGATGAGTCAGATACAGGTAGATACAATTTCGATCATCTTCCGGAATGGTCGAAAAATCGACGCCCATCAGCCGACAAAACGCGTCATTCCACGCCACGATATCGAAATCAGGCTTCTGAATACTGGCCGGTTGCGGCAGCAAACTGTCCAGCATACGGCGCGTGCCGGGGCTTATCCCTTCGCACGGGGGAACGTTAGCCGACTCCAGCGGTGTCAGCCCCGCCAGCACAAACAGATGACGGGTCTCAAGCGCGCTGCACTGGAGCGCTTCGGCGACCGCTTGCATTACCGCCGCCGACGGATTAACCTCGCGCCCCTGCTCAAGCCAGGTATACCAGGTCACGCCAACGTCCGCCAGCATCGCCACTTCTTCGCGACGCAGGCCCGGCGTGCGCCGCCGCCCGCTGCGCGGTAATCCCAACCGCTGCGGATCGAGACTTTCCCGTCGCGCCCGAAGAAATGCACCCAGCTGCTTACGGCTATCGTCCTGCCGTGACGGCAATACGTCCATTTCACTGTGGCTGATGAGGCTCATGGTATCTCCAGCATGGTAGTGCCAGTACCAGTATAACCAGGAACTGGTACCCGTTTATTGAATCA
The DNA here is from genome assembly GCF_965301105.1 of Kluyvera sp. NCBI lineage: Bacteria > Pseudomonadati > Pseudomonadota > Gammaproteobacteria > Enterobacterales > Enterobacteriaceae > Kluyvera > Kluyvera sp. Next base: position 17,452 of record NZ_CBDKZX010000010.1, on the reverse strand, counting down.
GCGATGCTACGTCCAATCGCTGAATGACGCAATGGAGTCACCATGAAAACGTCTGCTGTTTCACCCGGTCGCGCGGGGCTTTTCCTGCTGTTGACCGGCCTGATGTTGCCCCAGATCGATACCTCGATCACCAATGTCGCCCTCGACTCAATCACCGCATCGCTGCACGCCAGCCCGACCCAGCTGGAGCTTATCGTCGCGCTGTACGGCGTGGCGTTCGCCGTCTGTCTGGCCATGGGCAGCAAGCTTGGCGACAACTACGGTCGCCGCCGCCTGTTTATGTGGGGCGTGGCGATTTTCAGCCTCGCTTCGCTGCTGTGTGGTCTGGCCAACTCGATCACCGCCCTGCTGGCCGCGCGCACCCTACAGGGCGCAGGCGCGGCGCTGATCGTCCCACAAATTCTCGCGACCCTACACGTTACGCTAAAAGGAACGGCCCACGCCCGGGCTATCAGCCTGTATGGCGGCATTGGCGGCATCTCGTTTATCGTTGGGCAGATGTTCGGCGGCTGGCTGGTATCAGCGGACATCGCCGGCCTGGGCTGGCGTAACGCCTTTTTCATCAACGTGCCCATTGGTCTGCTGGTTCTGGCCTTCAGTCACCGCTACGTGCCAGAAACCCGTCGCGATGAGCACGCACGCATTGACTGGCAGGGTACCTTTAGCCTGGGCCTGATTCTCTGCTGCCTGCTGTTCCCGATGGCGCTGGGGCCGGAACTGCACTGGCCGTGGTCGATGCGTCTGATGTTGCTGGCGATTATCCCATTGTTGCTGTGGATGCGGGCCAGCGCGCTGGGTAAAGAGCAGCGCGGTGAACACCCGCTGCTGCCGCCTCGACTGCTGAAATTTGCCAGTATTCGCTTCGGCATGGTCATTGCGCTGCTGTTTTTCAGCGCCTGGTCCGGCTTTATGTTCTGCATGGCGCTCACTCTCCAGTCCGGCCTCGGCATGGCGCCGTGGCAGTCGGGCAACAGCTTTGTGGCGCTGGGCGTCGCCTATTTTCTTTCAGCGATGTATGCGCCGAAGCTGATCGCCCGCCACAGCATGGGGCGAATTTTAGTGGCTGGCCTGATAGTACAAATTAGTGGCCTGCTGCTGTTAATGGAGACTTTCCACCACTTCGGCCAGGCGACGTCTACCCTCACGCTGGTGCCCTCGACCGCGCTGATTGGCTATGGCCAGGCGCTGATCGTCAACTGCTTTTATCGGGTTGGGATGCGCGATATTACCGCCAACGATGCGGGTGCGGGCAGCGCGCTGCTCAGCACGCTACAGCAGGCCACGCTGGGCCTTGGCCCGGCGGTGTTTGGTTCGCTGCTGCTGGTGCTGACGCGCGGGCATCATGGGAGCTATACCGATGCGATGACCGGCTTCCTCGGCGTAGAAGCGGTGATGATGCTGCTGCTGGCAATCATTGCCGTTAGCCTCCGCCATCACTTAAACCGTAGTCCGGCGATCGCAACGTCATAACCTTAAGTTCCTGTATAGCTGTTTGCATAATATAGCCAGCGCAGCCATTATAATTAGCTGGCTATACAGGAGACGTTATGCAGGAACTGATTTCACAGATCGAAGAGATGGGCATTGAAATAAACCATACCAATTCGCTGATCATCATATTTGGTATTATTTTTCTCACTGCCATCATTGTTCATCTGATTCTACATCGGGTGGTGCTGCGCGCGTTCGAAAAACGGGCACAGGCCAGCAGTCATTTATGGCTGCAAATTATCACGCAAAATAAACTTTTCCACCGGTTGGCGTTTACCCTACAGGGGATTATTGTCAACGTGCAGGCCGTGCTGTGGTTGCAAAAAGGCAGTGATGCCGCGCAGATATTAACCACGGGCGCACAGCTATGGGTCATGCTCTACGCTCTGCTGTCATTCTTCTCGCTGCTGGACGTTATTTTCAACCTGTCACAAAAGCTATCTTTCTCTTCGCAGCTGCCGCTCAAAGGGATATTCCAGGGAGTTAAGCTGGTCAGCGCCATTCTGATTGGCATTCTGATGATCTCCCTGCTGCTGGGGCAATCACCGGCAATACTGATAAGTGGTCTGGGTGCGATGGCCGCGGTACTGATGCTGGTATTTAAGGACCCGATTCTCGGCCTGGTGGCAGGGATTCAGCTCTCGGCAAACGACATGCTAAAACTCGGCGACTGGTTGGAAATGCCCAAATACGGCGCCGACGGTGCGGTGACCGATATTGGCTTAACCACCGTCAAAGTGCGTAACTGGGATAATACCATCACCACCATTCCGACCTGGTCGCTGGTGTCGGATTCGTTTAAAAACTGGAGCGGAATGTCTGCTTCAGGTGGCCGAAGAATTAAGCGCAGCATCAACGTGGATACCACCAGCGTGCATTTTCTCGATGAGCAAGAGCAGCAGCGGTTAATTCAGGCGAAGCTGCTGAAACCGTATATGGACTCTCGCCATGAGGAAATTAACCTGTGGAACCAGGAGCACGGCAGCGCCGATTCGGTGTTGAATCTGCGCAAGATGACCAATATTGGTACCTTCCGCGCTTACCTCAACGAATATTTGCGTAACCATCCGAAAATTCGCAAAGATATGACGCTGATGGTACGTCAGTTGGCACCCGATAATAACGGTCTGCCGATTGAAATATACGCCTTTACCAATACGGTGGTGTGGGCCGAATATGAAGGCATTCAGGCCGATATTTTCGACCATATTTTTGCCGTGGTTGAGGAATTTGGCTTACGTATTCATCAATCACCGACCGGCAATGATATTCGCGCCCTGGCGGGCGCGATCGGGCAAGAATAATCACGCGCTGGCGCGTGAAATAAAGCGCCAGTCCAGCATCACCCGCTCCGGCGGCACGTCCGGGTTATCGATTTTATTGAGCAGCAGTTCGACCGCTCTGGCGCCGATCTCCCGCGACGGCTGCTGGACGGTTGTCAGCTGCGGAGACACCATTTCGGCAAGTTCAGTGCCGTCAAACCCCACCACCGCAATCTCTTCCGGTACCTTTAGCCCTGCCTGTTCAATGGCGCGAATAGCCCCGGCGGCCAGCGAGTCAGAAACCGCAAACACCGCGTCCGGGCGCGGGTTCATCGCCAGCAACGTTTGCATCGCCAGTTTCCCCGCCGCCGCGCTCAGATCGCTGGCATACTCGACAGCATGAAACGCCAGCCCTTGAGATTGCAGTACATTTTTGTACCCCTGCTCGCGCAGGCGGGCGTACTTGTAGCTCAAGTCGTGGTTAATCAACGCAATCCGCTCACGCCCCTGCGCTGCAAGATAGCTTACCGCATGCTCTGCGGCATCTACATCGTGGATCCCCACGCAGGAGACCGCGCCCGCATCAGCATATTCCGCACATTGCACCCATGGCGCATCGCCAATCACCGTGGTTAACTCCGGCAGCTTGCTGAAGGCGTCCATGGTGATAATACCGTCGACCATTTTTCCGGTTAGCAGTCGCAGGCCTGATTTAGAACGTTCAATATCCGAGCCGGAGTTGCACAGTAAAATCCGATAGCCGTTCTTTTCCGCGGCCTCTTCAATTCCTTTTACCACTTCGGCGCAAAAAGGGTTGGCGATATTCGACACCATCACCAGAATCATGGAGCTTCGCGCCGTACGCAGCTGGCGCGCCAGCAGATTAGGCTGATAGTTACTCTCTTTAATGGCCTGAAGCACCCGTTCGCGGTTTTTGGCTTTTACGGTATCGCTGTTGTTAAGCACCCGCGACACGGTCGCCACCGATACCCCCGCCAACTGGGCGATTTTCTGAATTGACATACAACGCCGTTCCCTGCAGTTAACGCTTTGCGTGCAGGCTACCATAAAAAGCGTGCCCGGCGTACCGGGCACAGCGTTATTGTTCGACGCTGACCCAGCGCCGTTGCTGATGGCTTTTTATAATCGCATCAATGATATACATGACATTTGCTCCATCAATGAATGAGGCAAAATGCGGCTCGCCAGCGGCGGGCATTTTCCCGCTCTGCACGGCGCGGTAGAAATTGCCCATCATGTTTTTAAACGCGTCTGGCCATCCCTCACTATGGCCGCCGGGGAAGTTCGCCTGTCCGGCGACATCGCGGTTAAGCAGGCTCGGGTCGTCACTCAGCAACTGATTGGGCTGACTGCGGTGACCAATCCACAGTTGCTGCGGCGTTTCCTGATCCCAGGCCAGCGAACAGGCGCTGGCATTGATATCAAAATGCAGCCGATTTTTACGCCCGGCGCTGACCTGCGAAACGCTAAAGCAGCCTTTACTGCCGTCGTCAAAGCGGAACAGAACCGAACCGGCATCTTCGGTTGTCACCACGACGTCGCGATACTGCGTCGCGTCATCGTGTTCACTGAACGTCGCCTGCGCCTCAACGCTGGCCTTACGCGTTGGCCAGACGATAGCGAGGTCGGCCATCACCTCCACAATCCGCCGGCCGGTCACAAACTGCACCGTGTCGCACCAGTGCGAACCGATATCGGCCACCGCGCGCGACGCACCACCCTGCGCCGCGTCCACCCGCCAGTTAAAGTCGTTCTCCAGCAGCATCCAGTCCTGATGGTAGCCGCCATAGGCTGAGAACAAACGTCCGGTATGGCCTGCGCGCATCATGCTGGCCGCCTGCTGCACCATCGCAAACTGACGATAAACGAAGCTCACGCCGTGGACCACGCCCGCATCCCGCGCCATCTGTTCCAGTTCGCGAGCCTCCTCCGACGTCATACACAGCGGTTTCTCGGAAAAGACATGTTTTCCCGCGCGTAAAATCTGCCGGTTGACCGACGCGTGCAGAAAATTAGGCGTGCAGTTATGCACCACCTGTAGCCCAGGATGCGCCAGCAGCGCGTCAACATCAGCGTAAGCATGCGGAATATTGAGCTGCCGCGCTTTGGTCTGCGCCAGCTCCAGTGAGGCGTCGCACAGCGCGACCACCTCGACAAAACCCAGTCGACGCAGCGCCTCAATATGTGCCGGGCCAATAAAACCTGAGCCGATAATACCCACCTGAATCATCCGCGCACCTCGCTACCCGCGGCAAAGTCATCAAAGGCCCGCGCGGAGACGGGAATGATATGCCGTTTAATAAACTCGCTGCCTTCGCACGCGCCGATCTGCGCGTCCTTCAGGCAGCACTCCCATTCCATTACCGCCCAGCCGTCAAAATCGTACTGAGTCAGCTTGCTGAAAATCTTTTTGAAATCGATATCGCCGTCGCCCAACGAGCGGAAACGCCCGGCACGATCCGCCCAGTTCTGATAGCCGCCGTAAACGCCGCTACGTCCGTTGCGTTGGAACTCGGCGTCCTTAACGTGAAACGCGCGAATACGGGAGTGGTAGATATCGATATAGCTAAGATAATCAATATTCTGTAAATGCAGATGGCTCGGGTCATACAGCATATGGCAGCGCGGATGATTCTCAACCAGGTGTAGAAAACGCTCGAACGTGACGCCATCATGCAAATCCTCACCGGGGTGAATTTCGTAGCACAGGTCAACGCCGTGCTCGTCAAAACAGTCCAGGATGGGCCGCCAGCGGCTGGCGAGTTCACTAAACGCTTCATCCAGCAGCGCCGCATTGTGCGGTGGCCACGGATAGAAATAAGGCCAGGCCAGCGCGCCGGAAAAGGTCGCATGCGCCTTCAACCCCAGGCGCGCCGAAGCCTGCGCGGCCTTTTTCACGCTCTCGACGGCCCACTGCTGGCGGGCCGTCGGATTACTGCGCAGCGCCGCCGGCGCAAAAGCATCGAAAGCGCTGTCATAGGCCGGATTAACGGCGACAAGCTGCCCTTCGAGATGCGTTGACAGTTCACTAATCACCAGACCGTGCTCCGCCAGTCGCCCGGCAATATCATCGCAATAGGTCTGGCTCGCCGCGGCCTGCGCCAGGTCGAATATCGCCGGGTGATTGCAGGGCAGCTGTAGCGCCTTAAAGCCCAGCCCGGCCGCCCATTGCGCTATCCCATCGAGCGTATTAAACGGCGGCTCGCCGCCGATAAACTGCGCCAGAAAAATGCCCGGCCCCTTGATGGTTTTCATACCCCTCCTTAAAAATTTACGCCTGCTTTTGCTCGTCGTATTTAAACGAGACAAGGAAAATCACCGCGATCACCACGGCAGCCACCGCCGGAATCCACCAGAAGTTCACCCACGCCGCCGGAACGGTTTGGCCAGCGACCAGGTGGTTATACAGGGCACCGGAAATCTGCGATCCCAGCAGCATGCCGATGCCGTAGGTAAACATCACCACCATGCTCTGCGCCTGCCCTTTCACCTTTTCGCCCGCCACACGGTCGGTATAGATAAAGCCCACCACGAAGAAAAAGTCGTAGCACACGCCGTGCAGCAGAATGCCGAGATACAGCAGGAAGCGGGTCTCTTCATTGATACCCAGCGCAAAGAACATATAGCGTACGAACCACGCCAGCATGCCGATCAGCAGCATGTACTTCACGCCCAGACGGCGAAACAGCAGCGGGATAATCAGCATAAAGAAGATTTCTGACATCTGACCGAAGGACATCGCGGTGCTCACATCCGCGACGCCCGCGTCCGCCAGATACGACGCGGTATAGGCGTAGTAAGTGCCCAACGGGACGGAAATCAGCGTGGCGCAGACGGCAAAGACCAGAAAGTGGCGGATTCTGAGCAATGCGAAAGCGTCGGCGCAGAACAGATCGCGCAGCTTCAGCGGTTGACCTTTCGCCGGGGCCGGCGTGTGCGGCAGCGTCAGGCTATATACCGCCAGCACCACCGAGCACAGCGCCGCCAGCGTAAAGATGCCGGTGGTATCCGAAATACCGGTTACGCCGATAAAGATGCCCGCGACAATCCAACCGATGGTGCCGAACACACGCACCACCGGGAACGTTTTGTCGATGTTGTTCAGGCTATGGAAGGCAATATTATTGGTCAGCGCCAGCGTCGGCATATAACAGAGCGTGTAGCCAAACAGCAGCGCAATTAACAACGCACCGTTTTCCGCGACCAGCGCCTGCGGTACGAACCACAGAATCACCGCGCCAAGCAGGTGCATCACCGCCATCACCTTCTGCGAGGCAAAAAAACGGTCAACCAACATTCCCAAAACAAAAGGGGAAAGAATTGAAGCGATCGGCCCCGCCGAGAACGCATCGCCAATCAGCAGCGACATGTTGTACTGCGTCATCACCAGTCCAAGCGTGACCGACCAGCTTCCCCAGATAAAAAACTGCATAAACATCATTAACGACAGGCGCGGGACTAACAGCCGGTGCTGTACGCCACTTTGTTCACGACTTTCCGTTGTAGACACCATGTTCTCACCCTCAAAAGTAATCGATTACAAAACACCACAAATGAAAAGTAATCGATTACAAAAACAAGATCGCGCGGATCGAAACGGATTTGGGAGAGCGATCACGATAAAAACGAGGAGGGAAATGCGTCGCAGCAACGAGCGGGAAACAGCGGAGGAGGCAAACCTGCCCCCTCCGGGCGATATTATCAGGCTTTACGACGCAGCGTTTTGAAGGCCGCAAACAGGAACAACACCCACACCGGCAGCAGAATCGCCGACAGGCGCATGCCGTCCATGGTGCACATCAGCCCAAGGATCATCAGCAAAAATGCGATACAGATGTAGTTGCTGGCAGGCGCAAACAGCGCTTTGAATTTCGACTCACGCCCCTTGCGGCGCATGGCGGCGCGGAACTTAAGGTGGGCCATGCAGATCATGATCCAGTTCAGCAACAGCGTTGCCACCACCAACGCCATCAGCAGGCCAAACGCTTTCTGCGGCAGCAGATAGTTAACCAGCACCACCAGCGAGGTGATCGCGCCAGAGAGCAGCAGCGAATTCACCGGCACGCCGCGACGGCTCACTTTGGTCAGGAAGCGCGGCGCGTTACCCTGCACGGAGAGGCCAAACAGCATGCGGCTGTTTGAATAGACGCCGCTGTTATAAACCGACAGCGAAGCCACCAGAATCACAAAGTTCAGCGCGGATGCCACCACGTTACTGTCCAGATTGTGGAAGATCATCACGAACGGACTGCTGTCTGACTTAATGCCCTGCCACGGATAGAGCGCCAGCAGCACAATCAGCGAGCCGATATAGAACAACAGGATACGGTAAACCACCTGGTTGACCGCTTTCGGAATAGTGGTTTCCGGGCTGCGTGCTTCCGCCGCTGTAATGCCAATAAGCTCCAGCCCGCCGAAGGAGAACATAATCACCGCCAGCGACAAAATCAGCCCCTTCCAGCCCGTGGCAAGGAAGCCGCCATCACGCCAGAGATTGTCGACGCTCGCATGCTCACCGCCACGCCCCGTCGCCAGCATCCAGATGCCAAAGCCGATCATACCGATAATCGCCAGCACCTTAATCAGTGCAAACCAGAACTCGGTTTCGCCATACAGGCGAACATTCACCAGGTTGACGGCGTTAATCAAAATGAAGAAACCCGCAGCCCAAATCCAGGTCGGTACGTGTGGCAGCCAATACTGCATATAAATTCCGGCGGCGGTCAGCTCGGCCATTCCCACCAGCACGAACATGACCCAATAGTTCCAGCCGGAAAGAAAACCGGCGAACGGCCCCCAGTATTTATAAGCAAAATGGGCAAATGAACCGGATACTGGCTCTTCCACCACCATCTCGCCAAGCTGGCGCATGATCAGAAACGCGATAATCCCGGCAATCGCATAGCCCAGCACCACTGCCGGGCCAGCCATTTGAATCGCCGGGCCGATGCCAAGAAACAGGCCGGTGCCAATGGCGCCCCCAAGGGCGATGAGTTGAATATGACGGTTTTGTAACCCGCGGTGAAGCGTCGGCCCCTGCTCCGACGAAGCATCCGGTTGATTCTGGCTGGATGCTGAGGACGCGTTTTTCACGTCTAACCCCTGTAGCTTTTTTTGGAAGGGGCACCTTTTAACACTTAGCGCGGCTTGCCGCAAGGCAATCAGTCGCAGGAACCCCGTGCCCAAAAGTGCCGGAAGATACGCGTTGCTGGGGTGATAACCTTATTCCTACAAGGGGTTAGCCGCGCTAGCCAGCCCTAACGTTCAATGTATGCGGCACACCCGCTGTGAAGCAAATACCATTGGATACGTTGCCGTATCGGCGGAGCACAAAACGATGACCCGGCATGCCGCGGCTTGCGGCATAATTCGCTGACCGCGTTTCGAGGAATCTTCCGTGCTGCTCAAAATCCTGCTGACTATGGCTGCGTTCGCCGCCAACTCGCTGCTCTGTCGGCTGGCGCTGAAGGGGATGCATATGGATGCCGTCTCTTTTAGTAGCATTCGCTTGCTAAGCGGTGCGGTGGCGCTGCTGATACTCCTGAGGCTACCCGCCATCAAAAAGAGGCCGGAATTCAATGTGCTGAACGCGGCACTACTGGCCATTTACGTCTTTGCCTTTTCCCTTGCCTACCTGTCCTTAACCACCGCCGCTGGCGCGTTGTTGCTGTTCGGAACGGTCCAGTGCGTGATGACCGGCTGGGGGCTGATTCGCGGCGAGCGCCTGACGTGGCTAAAAAGCGTCGGTATGCTGACTGCGGTGACCGGGCTGGCGTTGCTGCTATTACCGGGCGCGGGACATCCTTCCGGCGGCGCCGCGCTGCTGATGATGGTTTCCGGCGCGGCCTGGGCCGCCTACTGTATTACCGGCAAAAAAGTGCAGAACGCGGCAGCGGCCACGGCGGGCAACTTTACGCTGGCGGTGCCGATAGCGCTGGTGATATTTGTGCTTAGCGGTATGCACATCCGCGCCGATGCCTTTGGGCTAGTGCTGGCAGTCACCTCCGGGGCGCTGATGTCCGGCGGCGCGTATCTGCTCTGGTACTCCCTGCTGCCACGGCTTAGCCCAACCACCGCCAGCACGCTTCAACTGAGCGTGCCCTGTCTTGCGGCACTGGGCGGGCTAATTTTTATGGGCGAACCGTTGGGCCTGAGAATGATGTTAGCTATCGTACTCACCCTCTCCGGTATTGGGCTGGTGATTATCGCCGATCGGCGACGAGAGCATTGACCGCCGGGCCGGCGTGTCGCCAGTCAGCACCACGCGCCCGGCGTTTTTCATTACCCCTTCGGTTCAAGGGCAACAAACATTTCAATATCCCAGTAGCCGTCTTCCGCACCGTTGTTATGGTAGATTTCAAAGCATGGCTTCGCAGCCAGGCGGTGGGTTTCATCTTTCAGGACGCTATCAAAGAACTGATACCATGGCGTGGAGAAATCGTGATCGATAACCCGCGCGCGGGCTGCCGCGTACAGGCCTCCCGCCACTTCCGCCATCATGACCCCTTCGCTGTTCGGCGGAATAACAAAGTCGTCATCGACAGAGACCACGGTGTCGCAACGCAGCTTTTCCGCCGGGACTTCATCCGGATTGTCGTAGTAAACGGCCAGCCACTCGCGAGCGGGAATCTGCTGGCCATCGACCCACATCATCAACTGCTCAAAACCCTGCTTAACCGTCTGCTCCCACGGCCCAACCATATGAAAACCGGCAATTTTACGCGCTGCAATCTGCTTAACTTCGTATTCCATACCGCCTCCGTTAATACACTGTAATTACATACAGTATAATGGGCGTTTTTTGTTTGCGCCAAACGGGTAGCGATCGATATGTGAGCAGATTCGCACTCTTGATAAGAGAGTTGGGGGAAGAGGAAACAGTAAAATGGTACGCCCTACAGGATTCGAACCTGTGACCCACGACTTAGAAGGTCGTTGCTCTATCCAACTGAGCTAAGGGCGCACTGGGGAAGTCAAAACTTCATGGTGGGGTGAAACGCGTGGAATTATACGGTCACTGACAGGTGAGTCAATCCATTTCCTTACGAAACCTGCGCGGTATGCAATGATGGATAAAGTGCGACCAACTATCGCTCAACTCTTCGGCAAAACCACTTTCCGATGAAAACTCGCAAACGAGACCTGACAGCAAGCCTCGCATCTGACAAAATATGTCCATCCCCCCTTCGTGAATGACAGATGGAATATTTTCCCTGATGGCAGCAAAGATTATTGACGGTAAAACGATTGCGCAGCAGGTGCGCTCTGAGGTTGCGGAAAAAGTGAAGGCGCGCGTTGCCGCAGGAAAACGCGCCCCTGGGCTTGCCGTTGTGCTGGTTGGCAGCAACCCGGCCTCACAAATTTATGTCGGCAGCAAGCGCAAAGCCTGCGAAGAGGTGGGCTTCGTCTCCCGCTCCTACGATCTGCCGGAAACCACGTCCGAAGCCGAACTGCTGACGCTGATTGACACCCTGAACGCCGACACCACCATCGACGGCATTCTGGTGCAGCTTCCGCTGCCGGCGGGTATTGATAACGTTAAGGTCCTTGAGCGCATCGCGCCGGACAAAGACGTCGACGGCTTCCATCCATACAACGTGGGTCGTCTGTGCCAGCGCGCGCCGCGCCTGCGTCCGTGTACCCCGCGCGGTATCGTTACCCTGCTGGAGCGCTACCATATCGACACCTATGGCCTGAACGCCGTGGTGATTGGCGCGTCCAACATCGTGGGCCGCCCGATGAGCATGGAGCTGCTGCTGGCTGGCTGTACCACCACTGTCACTCACCGCTTTACCAAAAACCTGCGCCACCATGTGGAGCACGCGGATCTGCTGATCGTCGCGGTCGGTAAACCGGGCTTTATTCCTGGCGAGTGGATTAAAGAAGGCGCAATTGTCATTGATGTCGGGATTAATCGCCTCGAAAACGGTAAAGTCGTCGGCGATGTGGTGTTTGAAGAGGCTGCCGCGCGCGCCTCTTACATCACCCCAGTACCGGGCGGCGTCGGTCCCATGACCGTAGCCACCCTGATTGAAAACACCTTACAGGCGTGTGAAGAGTATCACGACGTGGAGAAGGCATAAGATGGCAACATTTTCTTTGGGTAAGCATCCGCATGTGGAACTCTGTGACTTACTGAAGCTGGAAGGCTGGAGCGAAAGCGGCGCGCAGGCGAAAATCGCTATCGCCGACGGTCTGGTCAAAGTGGACGGCGCGGTGGAAACCCGCAAACGCTGCAAAATTGTCGCCGGTCAAACCGTGAGTTTTGAAGGCCAGAGCGTTACCGTTACCGCATAAATCCTGCCAGTCACCCGGCTTCGCCAGTCGACGCCGGGTTTTATTCCCCAAATAGCGTCCCACCGTATCTTCCCACTTCAGCGGTAATACGCTGTATGTCCATACCCGATGCTAACTATCGTGACACGTCCATCGCCCGGCAGCGCAGCGTCAAAGTGAGGCGCATCACAAATCATCACGTCGAAGCCGTCTTCCCCGACGCGTTCAAACTTTCAGCCTACATTTAATACTTTGAATTTAAAGATTTTAAAATCACCACCGCCGCAATCAATTCAATAAAAATATCAATACGCGCATTAATTGAATTGGATTGCAAATCGACTGCTCCGCAGAATACCGCGAAACATCCCTGTTTCTGGAGTCTGTATGTCAACGTCAATTCTCAATAATGCCCCTTACGAAGCCGTCGAAATCCTGCGCGCAGCAAAGCCCGGGTTTACCCCACGTATCGCCTTAATCCTCGGTTCCGGTCTCGGCGCGCTGGCCGACCGTATGGATAACAAAACCACCCTTTCCTACGAAGCGCTACCGGGTTTTCCGGTCAGCACCGTCATCGGCCACGCCGGGGAAATTGTAATGGGAACGCTGCACGGCTTGCCGCTGATTTGCATGAAAGGCCGCGGTCATTTCTATGAAGGCCTCGGCATGGGCATCATGACCCAGGCGGTACGCACCTTTAAGCTGCTCGGCTGTGAATTCATGTTCTGCACCAACGCCGCTGGCTCGCTGAACGCGGATATCCCCGCAGGCAGCCTGGTGGCGCTAAACGACCATATCAATACCATGCCGTCCACGCCGATGGTCGGCCCGAATGACGATCGCTTTGGCCCGCGCTTCTTCAGCCTGGCAAACGCCTACGACAAAGATCTGCGCGCCCAACTGCACCAGACCGCCAAAGGGCTGGATATCCCGCTGCACGAAGGCGTTTTTGTCTCCTATCCGGGGCCAAACTTCGAAACCGCCGCGGAAATCCGCATGATGCAGCGTATGGGCGGCGATGTGGTAGGAATGTCGGTGGTGCCAGAAGTGATCGCGGCGCGCCACTGTGGGCTAAAAGTGCTGGCCGTATCGGCCATCACCAATATGGCTGAAGGGTTGAGCGACGTGGAGCTGTCGCACGAACAAACGCTCAAATGCGCAGCTATGGTAACGGAAGACTTTATCCGTCTGATTGGTCAGTTCATTAAACAATACGCCTAATTTCTGATGCATCGGCGGGTAGACTGCTGCCCGCCTGGAGATACGTCTATGTCTGACATGTCCTGGTCCCGCCCGAATTTAAACGCCGTCTCGTATCTAAGCTATTACTTCGTCGGCGCGTTAGTTTCCACCCTTGGCATCGTGCTCGGCCCGCTGTGCGCTGCCTTCCACAAAGACCCGAGTTTTATCGGCCAGGTCTTCACGCTGATGAACATCGGCATGTTTATTCCCATCATGCTGGGCGGTATTCTGATGCGCAAATGGGGGCTGCAAAAGCCGCTGGTTATCGCAGCGGCGCTGACCGTTCTCATCAGCGCGATTCTGTTTGTGTCGCCTACTCTGACGATGTTCAGCTTTGCCGTCGCCGGCATTGGCGCCTGTGGCGGTATTTTCATGACCATCGGCAGCTATCTGGTGGTGCGAATCAATCCGGACGAAAAAAGCCGTTCCTCGAGCCTGATTTTTACCGATTTCTTCTTTAGCCTCGCCGGGGCGACGCTCTCCTTCTTGCTGGCCTGGCTGTTCCGCATGGGCGCGAGCTGGGTGGCGATGTACGGTATCATGGGTGGTTTAGGTGCGCTGATGCTGGCGTTAACGATTCGCTGCCGTTTCCCGCCCACCGAAGCGCCAGCACCCGCGCAGCAAAGCACAAACACCGCTCGTGAGCCCTGGGGTCCATCGGTCTATCTGATTTGTTTCGCGCTGTTCGCCTTCCTGTTGGCTGAGCCTATCTTCACCATGTGGACGCCGGGCTATTTACAGTTCCGCTTCCATATTGAGCCGCAGGAGGCAGCGCTGTACACCACCGTCTACTGGGTGGCGAAAGCTATCGGCCTGTTCCTCAACCAGTTCACCGTGAAGTGGATGAAGCTGCGCACCTTCCTGCTGGGTTGTACCGCGATCGGTCTTATCGCCATCATGCTGATTGCCAACAGCGGCAACACCACGCTGATTCTTGTCGCCTGCGCCGTTTTTGGCTTCTTCAACTCCGGTCTGTTCTCCGGGCTGATGAGCTACGGTTCGCTGCAGGTGAGCCAAAGCTCGCCAACGCTGATTTCCGCGTTACTGACCTGCGGTACGGTAGGCACACTGCTGTTCGCCAGCGCCTCCTCGCTCGTTAATGGCCGCTACGGCTTGCATGGCGCGCTGAATACCGCCACGGTGTCCTATATCGTGCTGCTGGTTGTGCTGGTCACGGCTATCTTCTGTAGTCGGGCTGAACGCCTGCATACCTCCCCGTCGGCGGCGGTTTGACAAGGCAAAAGGAGGGGGGCATGATGGCCCTCCCTCACCTTTATCCCGAACGAACCATGACTGACGCTCTGGCCAACAACCGCATTAACATTCGCGCGCTGCGTTACTTTCAGGCTCTTGCTGAAGAACTGCATTTCGGGCGAGCAGCAGCGCGGCTGAATATCTCCCAGCCACCGCTGAGCATGCAGATTAAAGAGCTGGAAGAGACGCTGGAAACCAAATTGTTTGAACGAACCAGTCGGAAAGTGGCACTGACCCGCGCCGGGCTGGTCCTAAAAACCGAGGTTGACCGCATCCTGAGCGCCACCGAGCAGTCGTTGAACTACGTGCGGCAAATCGGTCGCAGCGAGAACCTGCATATCACCATCGGTATCGTCGGCAGCGCACTGTGGGGCACCCTACTGACGCGGCTGAAAACGTTTAAGGCGAAGAATCCGGGGGTCGACTGGAGTCTGCGCGAGCTGTCGCAGCATCAGCAAATTGACGCGCTGCGCGCCCGCACTATCGACATCGCCATTAACCGCAACGTCCTGCCTTATGCTGAAACCAACATCCGTAACCAGCTGATTGCCCATGAATCTATCGCTCTCGCAGTGCCGGAGAACGATCCGCTGTGCCAGCTAAGCTCGGTTCCCTTAACCGCGCTGGCCACCAGACCGCTGATTTCACTCTCCTTTGAACAGAGCGACTTCGCTCGTCAGCTGCACGACCGCTGCGTGGAGGCGGGGTTTTATCCGTTGATTACCCATCAGGTAAACGAGCCGCAAACGGCGTTAGCGCTGGTGAGCGCGGGAATGGGGCTATCGTTGTTGCCGGAAACCTGCGGGTTGATTCACTGGCCGGGCGTACGTTTTCTGCCGCTTGCACAAGCGGTTCCCGCCGATCTTTATGCATTGTGGTACGACGAACCGCTGTCAGAGCTGATGACGGCGTTTGTGGAGGGGCTACAAGAGCGGGAAACCCCTCTCTCTGGCAGAGAGAGGGGTTAAAGCTTACTTACGGCGCCAGGTTGTGCCCTGCGGGCCATCTTCCAGCACGATGCCCATCTCGTTGAGACGGTCACGTGCGGCGTCGGCCGCCGCCCAATCTTTCTCTTTACGCGCGTCCAGGCGCTGCTGGATTAACGCTTCAATTTCAGCCACTTCGCCGTCGTCTGCCTGCGCGCCGCTTTGCAGGAAGGCTTCCGGCTCCTGCTCCAGCAGGCCCAGCACGGCAGAAAGCTTACGCATATGCGACGCCAGCGCGTTCGCGGCCTGCATATCTTCAGCCTTCAGGCGGTTCACTTCACGCGCCATATCGAACAGCACGGAGTAAGCTTCCGGGGTATTGAAATCGTCGTCCATCGCTTCAATAAAGCGCGCTTCGAACGCTTCGCCACCCGCCGCCGGGACGGATTTGTCGGTACCGCGCAGCGCGGTGTACAGACGCTCCAGCGCGGAACGCGCCTGCTTGAGGTTCTCTTCGCTGTAGTTCAGCTGGCTGCGATAGTGGCCGGACATCAGGAAGTAGCGCACGGTTTCCGCGTCGTAATACTTCAGCACGTCGCGCACGGTAAAGAAGTTGCCCAGCGATTTCGACATCTTCTCGCGGTCAACCATCACCATGCCGGAGTGCATCCAGTAGTTCACGTACTCGCCATCGTGCGCGCAGGTAGACTGGGCGATTTCGTTTTCATGGTGCGGGAACATCAGATCCGAACCGCCGCCGTGAATATCGAAATGGTTGCCCAACTGCTTGCAGTTCATCGCGGAACATTCAATATGCCAGCCCGGACGGCCTTCGCCCCACGGGGAAGGCCAGCTCGGCTCGCCTTCTTTGGACATCTTCCACAGCACGAAGTCCATTGGGTTACGCTTCACGTCAACCACGTCAACGCGCGCGCCGGCCTGCAACTGGTCCAGATCCTGACGCGACAGCTTGCCGTAGTTTGGATCGGTCGGCACCGAGAACATCACGTCGCCGTTGTCCGCCACGTAGGCGTGACCTTTAGCGATCAGTTGCTCGGTGATTTCGATGATTTCGTGGATATGGTGCGTGGCGCGCGGCTCCTGATCCGGACGCAGAATATTCAGCGCGTCGAAATCGTTGTGCATCTCGGCGATCATACGATCCACCAGCGCGACAAAGCTTTCACCGTTCTCGTTGGCGCGTTTGATAATTTTGTCGTCAATATCGGTGATGTTACGCACGTATTTCAGCTTATAGCCGAGGAAACGCAGATAACGCGCCACCACGTCAAAGGAGACGAAGGTACGGCCATGGCCAATATGACAGAGATCGTAAACGGTGATACCACACACGTACATGCCCACTTCTCCGGCATGAATGGGCTTAAATTCCTCTTTTTGGCGGGTCATTGTGTTGAAGATTTTTAGCATCGAGAATTCCATGTTTACGTGTGTGAACCGGGCTTTCGCCTGAAACGGTATATTCTACCCGTAATTCAACCCGGAAGCAGCACACAATGCAAGGTGATCGATGTTCCGGGTTATGCTATAACAGACGCCTATATGCCGCCCACAGGCGGGCTAAAGCACCACTTTAAACGGAACAGGATGCAGAAATGGTTACTTTCCACACTAATCACGGCGACATCGTCATCAAAACTTTCGACGACAAAGCGCCGGAAACAGTCAAAAACTTCCTGGACTACTGCCGCGAAGGTTTCTACAACAACACGATTTTCCACCGTGTTATCAACGGTTTCATGATTCAGGGCGGCGGCTTCGAGCCGGGCATGAAGCAGAAAACCACCAAAGAAGCGATCAAAAACGAAGCCAACAACGGTCTGAAAAACACCCGTGGCACGCTGGCCATGGCGCGTACCCAGGCTCCGCACTCCGCGACCGCTCAGTTCTTCATTAACGTAGCAGACAACGACTTCCTGAACTTCTCCGGCGAAAGCCTGCAGGGTTGGGGCTACTGCG